>JAPXRK010000256.1:0-3225 GCA_033813575.1 Synergistales bacterium | reverse complement strand
CACCTCGCGGATCAACTCGCTGATCGCCTTGGTCTCGCGCTGGCTGCGCTCCGCGAGCTTGCGGACCTCGTCGGCCACGACGGCGAAGCCCATGCCGTGCTCGCCGGCCCGGGCGGCTTCGATGGCCGCGTTAAGGGCCAGCAGGTTGGTCTGGTCGGCGATGCCTCCGATCTGGGAGACGAAGCTCTGGATCTCCCGGGCACGGTCTCCAAGTTTCCGGACCTCTTCCGAAGCCTGTTCAGATTCCGCCGCTACGCCGGCCACGCTGGCCACCACTTTTTTGACAGCGGTCATGCCCTCTTCACCGGCGGCCCTGGCGTGCTCCACTTCGGTCGCCATCTCCGTGCTCTTCTGGGCGGAAGATTGGGCGCCGCCGGCAACCTCCTCTACGGAGGCGTTGATTTCCTGGCTTGCTGCGGCGAGGCTTTCCATCTGGGAGGAAACATCGTCGATGCCTGCTCTCGACTCTTCCACCCCGGCGTTCGACTCCTCGGCGAGGGCGGAGAACTCCTCGGAATTGCTTCCGAGGCGCTCAGCGGCTTCGGAAATGGACTGCATGGCCTTTCGGAGCTTTGCTCCCATCTGGCCAAGCGCGCGGGCTACGACTGTGATCTCGTCCCTTCCGCTCTCGTCGAACTTCACAGTGAGGTCTCCCTCGGAGAATTCTTCCACGCGGTGCCGGAGGGCGTCGAGGGTTTTGGCCACCGAAGAGGAGATGAGAAAGCCGAACAGGACGCCCAGCGCAATGGAAACTATGGCAAGCGTGATGAGCATCCGCTCCGCCCCGTTGATTTCGATCATATTGTTCTCGTTGGTTCTTTCACTCCACTGGATGCAGTAATCAGCCAGGTCCCTGAGAGCATCCATGACGTCGTTCATGGGCTTCTGGGCTTTTTGCAGAAACGCCTCGTAGGCTTCCTGGTTCTGGTTGTTTTGTGCCAGCCGAATAACCTCTTCCGTGGCTTTCCGGAATTCCATCAGGTGCTTTTTTGCTTCGGCAAGGCGCTTGATCTCAAATTCTTCGAGTTCGATTTTGCCATAGTTTTCCAGGTTTTCGTCGTTGCTCTTTCTCCGGTTGACGATGTCTTCGAGAAGGGCGTGGTTTTGTGTCTCGTCACGGGTCAGCATCATGGCGTTGAGATTTCCCCGGATCGCCTGCATGTTGGCCCTGGAATCGTTCATCCACTGGACGGGGAGCACGCCGCTCCGGAACATGTCCGCCATGTCCCTTTCGGCGGCGACAAGGCGCTGGTACCCGACAAACGAGGCGCCCGCGGTGAAAAGACACAATACGGATGTCAGGGCGAAAAGGCGGACACGGATGGAAACATTTCTGAGAAACTGCAGTTTCAGCATAAACGGTCACTCCCCACGAAAAATTAGGCAGCCTGAAGGGGCTGCCTGCATCAGAACCAGTGTCCCCACGCACCACTGGTATGAGCCTGAAAAGATGGTGAAAAGATGTGTTGACCAAAATACTGCCGTATTTTTATCTGGATGAGGAAAATCCGTAAATGAACAGCATGCCTCACAGGGTATTGCATGGAACTTTTTCGAGGATGGTGAAAATTTCTTCGAAAAATATTTTCAAACATCATCCCATCTGCAAATGGAGATGTCAAAGGCGGGTGGGGTGGAAAAAGGGGGGATAACCGGCGCCTTTTTTGCAAAAACGTTAAAATGCTTTTGATTTTGATTGATTCTTAAGAAGCATATGAAATAGTTATTGAGAATACTTATCGAGAGCCGAACGACTTAAGATAGTGGGAATATAGTCCCTGCGTGAGGGGGATAATTTTCATGAAAAGCGGATGAAATGGTGTGTTTTTTTGAGGAAGGGAATGGAAACTGCGACGAAAAGGTTGTGGGTGTTTGAATGACCGTTGCTTTGCCGAATGGGCAAGGGACTGTCGAAGCAAGGCAGACAGCCGCCCGGTGAGGAAAGGCGGACTTTCTGAACATGCAGTCCTCTCTGAATGACAGGCATCAGCCGAAACCTGGAATGATCTCAAACAATCAGGGGCTTTCCGGGCTGCCGGGAGGGCGATTATTATTCCTCCACCCACTTCGTCAGGTCTTCCCTGTGACCGGCGACGAGGATCATATCCCCGGCCTCGATGGTGGTCTCCGCCCTGGGGATGAACCGTTTCCCCCCGCGGTTTATGCTAAGAACCACTGCATTGAACCGCACGCGAAAATCGAGTTCTGCGAGGGTCTTGCCCAGCATTTCGGGGATGGGGTGGATTTCGCCCACGTAGAAGAGCGATCCGGGGACCTGGGCGAAGTGGGACATCCACGGGTGGACAAGCAATTGTGCCAGCCGTTCTCCCATGTCCCGCTCGGGAAAGATGACCCGATTGGCTCCCACCCTGGCGAGAACCCGGGCATGAATGTCGTTTTCCGCCCGGGCGATGACGTAGGGAACACCGAGATCCTTCAGGATGGTGGTGGCAAGGATGCTGGCCTCGACGCTTTCTCCTATGGCGACCACGGCGATGTCGGCTTCCTTGGCGCCGCATTTGGCAAGAGCGTCGGCGTCGGTTGCGTCAGCCTGCACGCACAGCTCAACGAGACCGGCGGTTTCCTCGACGCATTCAATATCGGTGTCCACCGCTATGACCTGGGTGTGGAACTCTGAGAGCGTTTTGCACAAAGATTGGCCGAACCGGCCCAATCCGACGACCAGCACCACTTTTTCTTCTTTTTTCATGTTCATTCCTCCAGGGAGTCGAGTGAGAAGATACCGGCGCACCCATCCTGCGGGAGATGGCCGGATTCAGGCGCCGCTACGGCCGTTGGGCTTCAGTGGGTTTTGACCCACCGCTCGGCCTCGCTCGGAGACAAATCCCCATCCCCGGCGAAGACTATGACATCGTCGTCTTTATACAGAACGACGGAATGATCCGAGAAAAACAGGCGAAGGCAGCCGTTTTCATCGAAGGAGAAAGAGCAGTGCTTTTCGGCAAGATCACCAAGACACAGCATCCTTCCCATCTCCTTCCTTTCCCTATTTCCCGCCTTTGTTTCCGGGCATGGCGGGATTCACCCGGTACAGACTACCAGGGGGGAAATTAAGACACCGTCAAGAAAGGAGCCGTTGGCGTAAATTTTTAATAAAGAAAGAGGATCACTGGGAGGAGAAGCGGAATCCCACTCCTGGTTCCGTATGGATGTACCGCGGAAGGGAGGGGTCCGGTTCGATCTTTTTCCTGAGGTTGCTCACGT
>JAPXRK010000255.1:0-3266 GCA_033813575.1 Synergistales bacterium | reverse complement strand
TCCGTCGGGCCTGAGGTGGAACGGGACTTCCTGGAGGTCTCCCTTTTCGATGGCCTTGGCGGCGCTGTCCACGGCAAGGTAGGCGCTGTTGCTCTTCGGAGCCGCTGCGAGGTAGATGACCACCTCGGCGAGGATGATCCTGGCTTCCGGAAGGCCTGTCATTTCCACGGCCTGGACTGCGGAGGCGGTGACGGTGAGGGCATTCGGGTCGGCAAGTCCCACGTCTTCCGCGGCGGAAATGAGAAGGCGCCTACAGATAAAACGGAGGTTTTCCCCTCCGGCCAGGAGGCGTGCAAGCCAGTATACGGCGGCATCGGGGTCGGATCCCCGAATGCTTTTTATCAGGGCGGAAATCACGGCGAAATGGTCTTCCGAGGCCTTATCGAACCGGACAACGGCCAGGGGAAGGTCGGACAGCACTCCTTCTTCGGTAAGGAGCGTGCCGCCCCTGGCCGCGATGGAAGCGGTAATGAATTCTAGCCGTGTGAGGGCCTGGCGGGCGTCCCCCCCGGCCATGGAGGCAATCCGCTGCAAAGCCTTTTCCTCTGCCTCGATTTCAAGGTCCCCGAGGCCCCGTTCCCGGTCGGTAAGAGCCCGTTTCAACAGCGTTGAGAGATCCTCTTCGGACAGGGGGCTGAGCTGGAAAACCACCATCCTTGAAAGAAGGGTCTTGTTGATTTCGAACCAGGGATTTTCCGTGGTGGTGCCCACGAGGATGAGGTCTCCCTTCTCCACCGACGGCAGGAGGGCGTTCTGCTGGCTCTTGTTGAAATGGTATATCTCGTCCACAAAGGCAATGGCGGCGTGCCCCGCCCTCATGGCCTTGAGGTTCGACGCCTCGGCCACAAGGTCACGGAGCTCAGAAACTTTCGCGGAGACTGCGTTGATCTCCAGGATGTCTCTTCCCGTTTCCGAGGCCATGAGCCTGACCAGTGTCGTCTTTCCGACTCCCGGAGGACCGTACAGAATGCAGCTCGGCGTCCGGTTTGACTCGAGGAGTTTCCTGAGAGGAGCTCCCGGGCCGAGAAGATGAGCCTGGCCTGAGAACTCGTCGAGGGTTTTCGGACGCATCCGTTCCGCCAGGGGGACTTCCCACCGGTTCGTTCCTGAAGAGCTCATGCCCCGTTCCCTCCCTCAGATGCTGAAAGGTTTTGCCACTCAATACCGTCTGGGGACACTTCTTCAGTCACAAGGGCGGCAAAGGGAAAACGAGTTCCCAGAACATGTTCCCCAACCGCTTTCAAAGGCTGGTCCAGCCATGCGGGGGAAAGGCCGGGCAGTTGTCTCCACTGGTCCGGAGAGAGATGAGCGTCCTGGTCGTCAAGCCGGAAAAACAGTATTCCTTCTTCAGCCTTTTCCATGAGCCGGGGAAGAACATCTGGAGATTTCGATGAAAGCAGCGCCCCTTTTCCCCGTCCTGAAAGAAGGCAGTTTACGCCTTTCTCGGAGGCGTGAGAGGCATATTCCCACGGAACGAGGGCCTGGGGATTTTTGAGGGATTCGACAAACTCGAAGAGACGGTCGAAGGACACATCCGCCCAGTGTTTCCATTCGGCCTCCGGGCGCTGGACCAGCACCGCCCGCATGCCTGCCCTGCGGGCCCCGACGAGGTCGTAGACAAAATCGCCCACCATGACGCATTTCTTCGAAGGAACACCGATCTGGACCGCGGCCGACCAGAGTGCTTCTGGAGCGGGCTTTACAGGCGGCTCGTCACGGCTCCGCACTACGGGAGGAAGGGCAAGGCCGGCTTTTTCGGCTGCGAGGGTTATGGAGTCCATGCAGTTCCTTGAGACGACGCACCATGGGATATCCTCCCCTTCGAGCCATTCTATCAGTTCACGGGCTCCTTCCACGGCCACCGCCGCTTCAGCGCCCGCCATTTCCACGTCGTAGATATCCTTCTTCAGGTGGTCCCCAAGAGGGGGAGGAAGGGTTTCCACTGCCTCGAAAAGGGGCACGAATTTCCCGTCGAAATACTTCGCCCGCAGTGGTGCAAAGTTCAGTCGTGTTTCAGCAAGAACACCGTCCCAGTCAAGGATAAACCCCTCGGAAAAGGCGGGGTGCCAGAACGGTGCGGTGATGCCAGCCGGCATGGTGGCGCCTCCTTTCAGCACAGGACAGGGGCGAGGTTGTCGCTTCCCCGCCCCTGTTTCTACCTCCCCCGCAATGTCGTGTCATGAACGTCTTGACCCGGTCCTTAACGTTTGGGGCCTGTTGAGCCTTAGTTCCGTCAATGCCGGAGCATCTCCTTCACCGGCCCAAACTGTCAGCCCCGCAAGGCTCGAGTGTTGGCTCAAGACAAATATCACGATCACGGGCATCGCAGGGTATTGTCTTCCTTCTTCACGCATATTATACCATATAAAAAAGGAGGGGCCCCTTTAAGGGAGCCCCTCCGTGAGGGAAACCTATCAGTCGAGATCGGTCAGTCCGTCCTTGAATATAAAGTAGTAGAAAACCGCGACGAACAGGATGCCGCCCACCATATTCCCTATCGTGACGGGAATGAGGTTGGTGAAGAAGCCGCCGAGAGAAACGCTGGCCATTGCCTGCTCGGAAAGCCCCGAGGCGCTGACCGCCGCAGGTGTGCCCTTGAGAAGAAGGCCGAGAGACATGAAGTACATGTTGGCGATGGAGTGTTCAAAACCGGCGGCAACGAAGGTCATGATGGGGAAGAAGATCGCCCAGACCTTTCCGATGATGTCGGTGGCTGCCATGGACATCCAGACGGCAAGGACGACGATCCAGTTGCAGAGCACGCCCCGGAAGAATCCCTGGACGACCGGAAGGGACATCTTGCCCGCCGCTACCTGGAGCGCCCTTCCGCCGACCGCGTTGTCCGCAAGGCCGGAGAAATAGATCAGAAGCGCAAGGAGAATGCTGCCGATAAGGTTTGCGGTGTAAACCCATCCCCAGTTCCTGAGGATTTTTTTCATGGGGGTGCAGCCGGCGAGAAAGCCGAGGGGCATCATGCAGTTCCCGGTGAAGAGTTCCGAGCCGCTGATGACCACCATCATGAGTCCGACGCTGAACACGGCGCCGGACATAAAGCGTGTGAACCCGCTGCCGAAGTGCTGGGTCATGTCATGGGACACCACCGTCATCAGCCATCCTGCGAAGGCGATATAGGCCCCCGCAAGGATTCCCATGAGCATCATCTGGCGGACCGAAAGATTCCCCTTGACTTTTGATACCGCGCATGCTGCCTTTGCAAGTTCCGCAGGCGTTTTCATTCTTTTCCCTTCCTCCCGTCGCTGGTTGTG
>JAPXRK010000254.1:0-3267 GCA_033813575.1 Synergistales bacterium | reverse complement strand
TCCGGGTCCTTCATCTGTTTGAAGGTGGGGATGACGATGTTCCGTTTCCTCGCCACCTCGACGGCGTGCTTCAGCCCTTCCTCATGAATGGTGAGGTCGATTCCGTATTTCATGGCGCTCTCCTTTATTCCAGCCCCGGATACAGGGGGTGATTGCCGCATGCCTCGAGAACCTCCGCTCGGACGGCCTCGATCTCCTTGTCGTTCTCCACGTTGCGGACGACCCTGTCGATCCAGCGGGCGATGAGCTTCATGTCGTCTTCGCCGAAGCCCCGGGTAGTGGCCGCAGGGGTGCCGACCCGGATGCCGCTGGTGACGAAGGGACTCTGGGTATCGAAGGGGACGGCGTTTTTGTTCACCGTGATCCCCGCCCGGTCGAGGGCCGCTTCCGCCGCCTTCCCCGTCACTCCCTTGGTTGTCAGGTTCACAAGGATCAGGTGGTTGTCCGTTCCCCCGGAGACAAGATGATAGTCAAGGGAAAGAAGTTCCCCGGCGAGGGCCTTTGCGTTGGCCACTATCTTCTTCTGGTAGTCCCTGAAGGAGGGCTGGAGGGCCTCCCTGAAGGCCACGGCCTTGGCGGCGATAACGTGCATGAGGGGACCGCCCTGCATGCCGGGGAAGATGTTCTTGTCGATGACCTTGGCATACTCGGCGGTGGTCATGATCATGCCGCCCCGGGGACCCCTGAGGGTCTTGTGGGTGGTGGACGTGAGGAAATGGCAGAAGGGGACGGGGTCCTTGTGGCATTTCGCCGCGATGAGGCCCGCGATGTGGGCGATGTCGAAGAACAGGAGGGCGCCCACCTTGTCGGCGATGGCCCGGAACTGTTCGGCGTCGATCTCCCGGGGATAGGCGGAGGCTCCGCAGACGATCATCTTCGGCCTGTGCTCCACGGCAAGGCGCTCCACCTCGGCGAAGTCTATCTTCTCGGTGGTCTTGTCGACCCCATAGGGAACGATGTTGTAGAGTTTGCCCGAGAAGTTGACCGGGGATCCGTGGGTGAGGTGCCCTCCATGGGCGAGGTTCATGGCCAGGATGGTATCGCCCGGCTGGAGGACGGAGAAATAGACGGCCATGTTCGCCTGGGACCCGGAATGGGGCTGGACGTTCACGTGGTCGCAGCCGAAAAGCTCCTTCGCCCTGTCCCTGGCGAGGTCCTCGGCCCTGTCCACCACGTGGCAGCCGCCGTAATACCGGGCATGGGGGTACCCTTCGGCATACTTGTTGGTCATCACCGATCCCATGGCGGCGAGGACAGCTCGGGAGACGAAATTTTCCGAAGCGATGAGTTCTATGCCGTTCCTCTGCCTCTCGAGTTCGTCGGTGATGGCGCTGAAAATTTCGGGGTCGGTGTCGCGAAGATACTCCTGGCCTTTCTCTAACACGGGAACCCACTCCTTTCAAGTTGTTCAGAGAACCTGTCGATGTCAGGCTCCGATACTATGGGAGAGCCGGCGGATTTCCGCGCGCTCTCGATATCCTTCAGGCCGTTGCCTGTGACCACTACGGCAACCCGTTCCTTTCTTCCAAGGCGCCCTTCGCCCGACGCCTTCCTGAATCCCGCGAAAGCTGCCGCCCCGGCGGGCTCTCCGAAGACACCGGTCTTTCTCGCCAGCTCGGGGATGGCGGACAGAATTTCGGCGTCCGACACGGCAACCATATCCCCTCCCGATTCCCTCACCGCCCGGAGGGCCTTTGCCCAGTTCCTGGGGGCACCGACGGAAATGCTGTCCGCAACGGTGTCCGCAGGGCCGAACACCACCCGCTCAGCACCGTTGTGGAAGGCATCGAGGATGGGCTTCGCCCCCTCCGCCTGGACTCCCGTAATTTTCGGCATCCTGCTGATGAGCCCAATCTTCATCAGGTCGCTGAATCCCTTGTACAACCCGCCTATGCAGCAGCCGTCCCCCACGGAGATAAAGACTCTGTCGGGGGGATTCCAGCCGCTCTGCTCGGCGATCTCGAGGGCACAGGTTTTCTTGCCCTCCACGAGGTAGGGGTTGATGGCGCAGTTCCGGTTATACCACCCGTATTTTTCGATGGCTGCCGTGGCCAGCCGGAAGGCGTCGGCATAATCTCCCCGGACCAGCACCACGGTCGCCCCGTAGACGAGCAGCTGCGTCACCTTGGCCGCCGGAGCCTTCTCCGGGACAAAGATGAAGCTCTTCAACCCTCCCACCGCGGCGAATCCCGAGAGGGAGCTGGCGGCGTTGCCGGTCGAGGCGCACGCCACGGTCCTCTGGCCGAGCTCAATCGCCCGGGCCACGCCCACGGCGCTCGCCCGGTCCTTGAGGGACCCCGTCGGATTCCGCCCGTCGTCCTTCACGAAAAACTCCCTGACCCCGTACTCCTCGGCAAGGGCTGAACAGTCGTAATAGGGAGTCCACCCCACCGCGAGAGGGGGTATGTTCTCCTTCGCCTCCACGGGAAGGATCTCGCCGTAGCGCCACAGGGAAGAGGTTCTCCCGGACAGCCCCCCGGCCGTCAATGTACGGGCGGCCCCTTCGTAGTCGTAGAGCACGTCGAGGGTCCCGTCGAGTCCGCATTTCGGGCAGGTGTACTCCACCTCCCCCGGCGCGTAGGACGCGCCGCAGAGGACGCACCGCAGCTCCACCGGTTTTCCCATCCTATCTTCCTCCTTCCGAAACCGCTGCTCCCGCCGCCGGGACATGCACGCCGCCCCGCCCGGAAAGGAGCCGGCCTGCCATGGCGTAATACCCCCGACAGGCCCCCAGAAGTTCCCGGATCTCGATATATTCGTCCACCCCGTGGACAAGTTCCCTCCGGGATGGACCGTATATGACCGTCGGCACTTTTCTCTCCACGGCGAAATGGCACCCGTTCGTCCCGAATCCCGGCCTGTCGGAGACCCGGTGGGGAAGTCCCTCTTCCGCAAGAGCGTCTGAAAGAACCTTCAGAAAGGGCGATTCCTCCGGCAGGGCCCAGGCCGGAGCGTAATGGTTCCCCCGGATGGGGGCCCCGGTATAGCACCGGTCCTCCATCACGGGAAAGGAAACTCTTGCCCGAAGGCCGGGAATCTGTTCCGCAGCGCTGGCGATGAGGGTCCGCAGTTCTCCGGCGGCCCCTTCGAGGGTTTCCCCCCGGAGAAGCCTGCGGTCGAAGAGGGCGGTGCATTTTTCCGGAACGGCGCCGCCTGTTCCTGCAGGGGATGTGTAAAGGCTGGTGAGCACGAGGATTCCCTCGCCGAGAAAAGGATCCCGGGGAGGGGTAAATCGCTGTTTCAGAAAGGCGAGAAGGGCGTTCATGG
>JAPXRK010000253.1:2085-3273 GCA_033813575.1 Synergistales bacterium | reverse complement strand
GACCCCGGCAGTTGCAAGAAGTGAAGCAAGAGCAGGGGATACTGTATCTCCCTCCCTTGCGATCACCTGCCCGCAGAAAACATCTTCGCCGAGCGGCCTGACATTTTCTCCCGCTACAAGGGACTTCGCGAGAATAACCATTCCTGTCTCCCTGTCTGTGGAAGTGTCTTCGACCATGGCGATGCAGTCAAACTGCGGGGGCAAATCTCCCCCGGTATTGACCCAGACGGCATCTTCGGGTGCAAAGGACAGGGGGGTCGACTGGGACGCACCTGCCGTCATCCGTGAAGAAAGAGCGTAGCCGTCCATAGCCGATGCATTATAATGAGGCACATTTCTCCTGGAGACGACGTCACCCGCAAGGATCCTCCCGAAGGCCTCCTGGACCGGGCACGATTCGGCGCCGAGAGGAAAAGATTCTTCTTCCAGTATTTCCCATGCTCTCGCGAGAGTGACATGCAGATTCTCTTTCACCAAAGCCATATTTCCGCCTCCTCACCGCTGCGTATTGTCTCCTGTGATGCCGGGAGCCTGTACAGTCCGTCAGAAAGAGCAAGCGCCTTCGAGAAAGAGGACTTTACAGGATAGGGAAACACTCTGCCCTCCCTCAGAACGCACGGAACGAATTCCTCGATTCCCGAATGTCCGAATACCGTCTCTTCAGAGGGAAGGAAGATTTTCCGCCACGATTCCAGGGGTTTCCCCCATATCAGCGCATTCAGCAGCGGCAGAAGGACCGTGTAGGCGGAAATAAAGCAGGAAAAGGGATGCCCGGGAAGACCGAGAACGAGTTTTTTCTCGTCTTTCAGGCCTGCGATAAGAGTCGGTTTTCCCGGCGACATAAGGATTCCCCTTATCATAAGACCCGGTTCGGGAAGATTCTCAAGAATAGAGGAACAGTGGTCTCTCATGCTTACCGAGGACCCTCCGCTGATCACCACCGTGCCGCATTCAGCGAGTGCTCTTTCCAGCATCGAAGCCAGGGCGTTTTTGGAATCCTCAACTATTCCGTAATAGGAGACCTGGTACCCTTCACCCCCGATCAGGGAAGTCAGAAGCGCGGAATTGACATCACGGAATTTACCCGGCGGCAGGGGCATGGTCCCGGGCGGGACGATTTCATCTCCCGTGCTTATTATCCCCACACGCAGGCCGGCTGATTCCGCTTCCAGAACACCTGCCATGGAC
>JAPXRK010000253.1:0-2075 GCA_033813575.1 Synergistales bacterium | reverse complement strand
TCCTGCCTGAAGGAGCACATCTCCCCGGGAAAACTCTTCCCCGCGGGAAACGATATTGTCATCTTTCTGTACTGCGTTTTTAAGTTCAACCCAGTCACCGGCTGAATCAGTGTCCTCCATCATCACCACCGAATCCGCTCCTTCAGGCAATATGCCGCCCGTGTGGATGATGGCGCATTCGCCTGCATTCAGCCGAAAAGATGGGGGTAGTCCCATGGGAACTTCACCTGCAAGACGAAGGAACGCCGGATTGCCGGGGCTTGCTCCGAAGCAGTCGGAACTGAGGACGGCATAACCGTCCCTGGTGCTCCTCGGGAAGGGGGGGAAGTCTTCGCCGGACACAATTTCCTTCAGGATCCTGCATCCGGGAACAGACAGGACATTATTGCCTCCACGGATGCCCCATGGGAAGCCAAGTGCCGATGAAACAAGGGAAAGGGCATCTTCCCTCGGGGTAAGATCTTCAACAAACCCAGCCAATTGTATTCTCCTTTAGTAACGGGGTCACATCGAGACCACGTATATGGGAAAACCGGATTTTTTCAGTCTTTCTGAGAGTTCGTTGGCGTCCCTTCGTTCATTGCCCGCGGGAACGACGACCCTGTAGTAGGTCTTTCCCTTTACGACCGCCGTCCGGATCACCGGTGAATATCCCGCCTTGATTGCCTCCTGCCTGGCCGTTTCAGCACGGCTGTTCGTCGTGAAGGCTCCTATCTGCACCCCCCACTTGCTGCTGCTTGCCGGAGGGGCTGGTTTCTGAGGTGCGGCAGGCTCCGGTTTCCTGGCCGGCTCCGGCTGTTTAACAGGTCTTGCCGTTGTGTTTTCATTTGTCTGAGTCCTGGCCGGCGATGTTGCCGACGGTGCGGCAGCCTGTCCGCCGACCGGTGCGGCAAGAACGGGTTCTTTTTCCGGAGCAGCCTGATGCGCCGGTCTTGAGGCCACTTGTTCTGTGGGAACCGCCTCCGCTTTAGGGGGCACTTCCTGGCGGGCCGCCGGAGGCTGCTGCGAAACAGGCGAATACGAAGGCGCTTTCGGCCCTGAAAGAAAAAACAGTTTCACTCCTACGATAAGGAGGCCGACCGCCACAAGGCCGATTACAGGGAGCATTATATCCCCGAAAGGAATGATGGATCTCTTTTCCTTGAGCCTTCTGCTCTCTCTTGTGGACATTTCAATCCCTCCCCTGTCCATTTCCTGATGCTGAGTTCAAACGTGCGGAAAATATTCCGGATCATAGCTTCCTGTCAGACAAAAAGGCAGGAATCCTTTGCAAGACTCCTGCCTTCAGCACACTGATCCTGATCGGGGCAGCCCGCTGCCCCAGGAATCTGTTACAAGGATATCTTCCTCAAAAGCGCTACTTGTCGTTTTTCTGGCTCTTGCGGAGGATCGACGGTATATCGTACGGGTTCTTGGGAACACCGCTCATTGTAAAAAGGTCCTCGTCCTGGGCAGTAAGCATTTCCGTCTCCTCCAGTACGACTCCCATGGGCTTCGCTTTCGGGGCAGCCTTGAAATTGGTTACTGTACGCTTCTCCTTTTCAGAGGAAAAGCCCGTGGCGATAACCGTGATCTGGATCTTGTCCGACATCTCCTCCGAGACAGTATGGCCCCAGATGACTATGGCGTCTTCGTCCGCTGTTTCAGTTATGATCTGGGCTGCCTTCCTTATCTCATGGATGCCGAGATCGGTCCCGCCGGTAATATTGAAGAGAATGCCTTTTGCGCCCTTCATGGGTATGGACATGAGGGGCGACTTGATTGCCGTCTTTGCAGCAGCTTCCGCCCTGTTCTCCCCTTCTCCGACGCCGATTCCCATAATGGCGGAACCTGCGTTCTGCATCACGGTCCGCACGTCTGCAAAGTCTACGTTGATGAGGCTCGGTTTCAGTATAAGGTCGGTAACCCCCTGGACTGCCTGGCGGAGCACTTCGTCCGCAAGCCGGTAGGCATCAGCGTGTTTTGTTTTTTCATCGGTCAGTTCCAGCAGCCGGTCATTTTCCACTACGAGAAGTGCGTCCACCTTCTCCTTGAGGGTGGCGATCCCTGTCATTGCCTGCTTTCTCCTCCTGTTC
>JAPXRK010000252.1:0-3276 GCA_033813575.1 Synergistales bacterium | reverse complement strand
AAGCTCCCGTACCTCTTTTCGACGAACTCCTCGATCTCGCCGCTCTCCAGCAGGCTCGCGGCGATCCGGAGCCCCTTTGCGAAGGCGTCCATTCCGGCGATGTAGGCGAGGAAAAGGTCGTCGTCCCGGAAGGAAGGACGGCGCACATGGGCGTCGAAGTTCAGTCCGCCAGGGGCTATGCCCCCGTTTTTCAGCACCTCCACCATGGCGAGGGTGGCGGTGAAGGGGTCCGTGGGGAAATTGTCCGTGTCCCAGCCGAGGAAGAGGTCTCCCTGGTTGGCGTCGATGCTCCCCAGCATGCCGTTGATCCGGGCGAGACGAAGCTCGTGGTGGAAGGTATGGCCCGCCAGCGTTGCGTGGTTTGCCTCGATGTTGATCCTGAAGTCCTTTTCGAGCCCGTATTTTCCCAGGAAGGCCAGAACCGAGGCCACGTCGTAGTCGTACTGGTGCTTCGTGGGCTCCTTCGGCTTGGGCTCGATGAGGAACTGCCCCGAAAAACCGGCCTTCCGCCCGTAGTCGGCGGCCATCCTCAGGAACCGGGCGAGGTTGTCCAGCTCGAGCTCCATGTTGGTGTTGAGCAGCGTCTCGTATCCTTCCCTGCCGCCCCAGAAGACATACCCCTCTCCTCCGAGGTCCCGGGTAATCTCCATGGCCTTCTTCACCTGGGCGGCGGCGAAGGCGAACACGTCGGCATTGCAGGAGGTGGCCGCCCCATGGACGTACCTCGGATGGCTGAAGAGATTGGCCGTCCCCCACAGCAGCCGGATCCCCGTTCTCTTCATGTGCTTTCCTATATGGGCGGCGACCTCGTCGAGCCGGGCGTTGGTCTCGGCGAGGGTCTCTCCCTCGGGGGCGATATCCCGGTCGTGGAAGCAGAAAAATTCCAGCCCGAGCTTCTCCATGAACTCGAAGGCTCCGTCCGCCGCCATCAGGGCCCGTTTCATGGGGTCGGGCTCCCGGTCCCAGGGACGCACGGCGGCCTCGTCGCCGAACATGTCCTTCCCCCGGGAGCAGATGGTATGCCACCACGACATGGCGAAACGGAGATGCTCCTTCATGGGCTTTCCAGCCACGATCTCGTCGGCCTGGTATTCCCTGAAGGCAAGGGGATTGCGGGAAAGGGGGCCTTCATAGCGGACCTTTCCCACGCCGGGGAAGTATTCTCCCATTGCTGATTCCTCCTTTGCGGATAAAGTGGGCGCTTCAGATCACCTTTTTGATATGGTGGTTCATGGCCATCAGCGTCGCCCCTTCGAGGGCGGCGGATTCGATGCCAAGGGACGCCCTGGTGAAGAGCAGTTCCGCCCCTGCGGGACCGAGGGCCCTGGCGGCCACGGCGTCGCTGACCGAGCGTATGAAGGCGGTGGGGAAAATGGAGCCCACGCCGCCGAGCATGATGAAGTCGGGGTTGAGAATGTTGGCGAGGTTCGAGAGGCCGATGGCAAGGTACTCCTTCATTTCTTCCAGGACCTCCGACGCCGCTCCGTCCCCTGACGAGGAGCGCTCGAGGAGGAGCCGGAATTTTTCGCGGAAATTCCGGCCCGGAAGGGATTCCTTCCGTTCCTCGTATTTCTTCACTACCCTGTCGATGGAAACGAAGGTCTCGAAGCACCCCCTGCTGCCGCAGTGGCAGAGGGGACCGGAGGCGTCGATGACCATGTGCCCCAGCTCCCCGGCCGTGTTTCCTCTCCCGTGGATGATCTTGTCTTCCACGAGAAGGGCGCCCCCGACTCCCAGGGAAAGATAGATGTAGGCACCGCTGTGGAGGTGGGAAATGCCCGGATTCCGGAACATCTCGGCTATCAGGGAGAGTTTCGCTTCATTAGCCGCAAAAACGGGAAGATCGAGCCAGGGAAGGGTCCTCTTCAGGTTTTCAGACAGGTTCACATCTTTCCAGCCCAAATAGGGGAGATGCTTCAGCATATTGCTCCCCCATTCGACCATCCCGGGAACGGAAAAGCTCAGGGAGCAGAAATCCTTTTCTCCTGACGCTGCCTTTATGGCCTCCATGCGTTCTGCGAACAGGCGGAAAAAGTCTTCCTGGCCGGACGGGGTGGAAAACTCCTCGAGCACTTCGAAGGAGGCGTCAAGATACCCGGCAGCGATGCGGGTGCTCTCCACACCGACTTCCGCCGCCAGGCACACTGCGGCGTTTCTGGAGACCCGGAGCATGATGGATTTTCTGCCGGGCTGGTCTGCGTCCCGGACGCCCTGCTCCACCACGAGCCCCTTGTCGAGAAGGGAGGTGATGATCTTGGTGACCGTGCTGGGATCCAGCCCCGCGAGCCTGGAAAGTTCCCTCCTGCTCACCCCGGGGTTCGTCCGGATGAGGTTGATCAGGGTCAGCCTGTTGGACAGCCCCATTTTTTCCGCGTTTATGGCGCGAATCCTCATCCCGGCTTCCTCCTCCCCCCCCCGCAGCCTGCCGCGGGGAGCGCTAATTAATTTATTGAAGAAACAAATCAATTCTAGGGACAGGAGAGGGGAATGTCAATGGGAGAGGGAAGAAAAACTCACAACCGGCCCCTGCGGGGAATGCAGCGCCCCGCAGGGGCAAAAAGCCGCAAAAAACCCGGGCGGGAGGATCCTGAATGCCACCTCCCGCCCGGTTCAATCTGCCTTCTCAGTACTGGATTTTCCGGGGAAGCTCCCGTGCGTGGTCAATCCACTCCTGCACCTGCTTTTCCGACGGAAGCTGCCGGACGAGTTTTTTCTCGCCGTTCACCTCGGACATTTTTTTATGCAGGTGATCGGCCCTTCTCTGTGCAAGCTCGGGGACCGTATCCACACCCGAAGCCTCCAGGAGGTCGGCGTACTCCTCCCCCACGCCCTTCACCCGGAACAGGTCCACGTGGTTCACCCACTCGAGGATCAGCTTCGAGGCAATCCCCGTTTTCGCGGTGAGGTCGTCCCGCCCCTTTCGGGTGCTCCCCGCCTCGAGGAGCGTCTCCGTGGAGTTCACTCCCGCGTCCCGGAGCTTCTTCCCGTACGTCTCGCCGATGCCTTCGACTTTTTCGAGGTTTGCCATATCGGTCTCCCTTCCTTTCGAAAGCTGTATTCCACAATGGAAACTATAGCGAACTCCGTGAGAAAGTCAAGGGAATTCCGAAAACTCAGCCTTTTTGCCAGAAAGTGAGGAAGCGGGCCTTTTCGTCCCCCTCCGGGCCGACGATGGAATGAACGTAGGTTATCTCCGCTCCCGGAGCGTCGTGCCGTGCCGTCCGGACCCGGATGTCCCCCCGCCCCTCCGTGGGGCGGAGGTATTCGGCATCTACC
>JAPXRK010000251.1:0-3280 GCA_033813575.1 Synergistales bacterium | reverse complement strand
AAACCCCCCACTTCGAGTCATCCCGCCGCCGCGGACGTTCCATATCCACGGAGATCTCCTCGATGATCCTTCCAGGGCGGGCGGACATGACGACGATCCTGTCCGCCAGGTACACGGCCTCATCCACGCTGTGGGTGACGAAGACCACGGTCTTTCGTGAGGCGCTCCATATCCTCAGCAGCTCCTTCTGCAGCAGAATGCGCGTGTGGGCGTCCAGGGCGCCGAAGGGCTCGTCCATCAGCAGGATCCTCGGATCGGCGGCCAGCGCCCGGGCTATCGCCGCCCGTTGGCGCATTCCCCCCGAAAGCTCGTGGGGGAACGAGTGGGCGAAGCCTGACAGCCCGACAAGGTCCAGGAAGCTGAGACTCCTTTCCCTGCGTCCGGCGGCCGGCACGCCGGCGAATTCAAGCCCCGCGGCGACGTTTTCCTCGATGGTCCTCCACGGAAAGAGGGAGTATTCCTGGAAGACCATGCCCCGTTTCCGGTCGGGCCCCAGTACCCGCTCCCCCTCGCTGAAGACGGTTCCCTCGAACCTGGTCTCCAACCCTGCAAGGATGCGGAGCAGGGTTGACTTGCCACACCCGGAGGGGCCGAGAAGACAGACGAATTCACCCTCCCTGACCGCGAGAGACACATCGTCCAGGGCCGTCAGGTTTTTTCCGGACCTGGAGGTGAAGGTCTTGCCGATATTCAGCGCTTCCATTATGACGCCGCCGCCGGTCATCGTTCCTACCTCGTGAGGCGCTGCCACTGGAAAGACCTCTCCTCGACGAAGCGGAACCCGTGGTCCATAGCGGCGCCGAGCAGCCCGATGGTGATCATGCCGGTGATGACGATGTCGGTCCTGGCGACGGTATATGCGTGGGTGATCAGGTAGCCCACTCCGGAGATGCTCCCAGGCAGCATCTCGGCCGAAACGAGGCACATCCATGCCACGCCCAGCCCGATCCGGAGGCCGTTCACGATGGACGGCAAAGACGCCGGCAGCAGCACCTTGAGGAAGATGTCCCGGTCGGAAGCCCCCAGGACCCGGGCGGAATCCACAAGAATGGAGCGGACGCCGGAGACCCCGTGCATGGTCCCGGAAAGGATGGGGTAGAACGCGCCGATGAAGATGATGAAGACCATGGAGAACTTCAGGTTGTTCAGGAAGACGTACCATGTCCCTTCCTCAACGCCGAAGAGTGTGGCGAAGCTGGCGACCCCGAACCATGCCAGCACGAGGGGGACCCAGGCGAGGGGCGGAATGGGGCGGAAAAGGCCGAGAAAGGGCGTGAAGAGATCCGAGAGCAACTTTTTATACCCGAGCAGCAGCCCCGCGGGTATAGCCAGGAGAACCGCCGCGGAATATCCGACGAGTACTCGCAGCATGCTGATAAGGACGTTGGAGATGAGGGACCCCATGCCGATCAGGGGTGTTCCGGGCGATGCGAAGTGAGATGCGACCTGTCCGATCGGGGGTAGAATGACGTCGTTGCCTGCCCGTTCGGCCATGAATGCCCACAGCCATAAAAAGAGCGCAGGGACGAAAAGAGAGACAAAAAATGCTTTCAGATGACGCATGGCCCCAAATCCTTTCTGCCTCCACGGACGCAGGGAAGATCTCCCTTCAAGTGAGAAAAGGATGATCTTCCCTGCGGGGGGAAACCGGAAATTCGTGATTCTTCCGATGGTTATTTATTGAAAGAAAAGTCGAAAATCATCGGAACCGCTTCTTCAAGGGTTTTTCCCTTCAGGGATCCCTTGAAGCTGTTCATTCCGTTCAGCACGTCGAGGTAGACACCGGCGCCCTTCAGCCACGAGTCGTTGGGGTTGGTACCGTAGATGATGGTCGCATGCTCCGTAGCCTCTTCCGGTATGCCGATCCACTGGGCGCCGATGACCCCGGCCTCCTGACGGTTCGCATTGCTCCATTCCGAGGCAGCGGTAAGGAGTTTCACCACGGCCCGGGCGACTTCGGGGTGGTCGGCAAGGAAATCTTTCCGGGCAGCCGCCACACAGCAGGGGAAGCTGGACCACCGCCCCGCGGGAGGAAGTTCCCTGAGGTCGAAAACGACCCTGCCGGTTTTCCGGACTTCAGCCACCGCAGGGAAGGGGTCGGGACCTACCCATGCGTCTACCTGGCCGCTGGTCAGGGCGGGCGCGAGATTCCCCGTCGATTTCAGGTCCACGAGCAGGACGTTCGCCGAGAGGTCCGCGCCGTCGTGGGTGAGCTTCAGCCCGGCCTCCAGAAGAGCGCCTTCGAGGACGATCTTCGGGGCGCTGGTGGGCGAATGATAGCCGATGCGGTAGGGCTTTGAACCGCCGCGGATTGTCGCGAGCAGGGAGTCCCAGTCTTTTACCGGGCTGTCGGAGGCGACAACGAAACCCATGCCCTCGGTGTGGACAGGGCAGAGCACCTTGATCGGGGTGCCGCCGTCTATGGAAGACATCATCGCCGGAAGGGAGCCAAGCCCGATGTTCAGGTGGTTCTGCGCGAAGAGCGTTGCCATCTCCGATCCGCTTTTTGTCACCACGATGGTAAGCCTCGCCACCGGGGCGCCGTCTGCAATCAAATCGTACCGTTCCTTTTCGACCACTGGCTTCAGAAAGACCCCCAGGGGCTCGAAGGCCTCACCCTTCGCCATGGCAACCATGATCGGCTGCTGGTGAGTCGTGAAAATGTACCCAAGGCTCACCCTCGGCAATTCCGCCGCCCCGACGGGAAGGGCAAGCGCACCTACAAGCATGACTGCAACCGTGAACCGGAGAAAACGACGCATCATTCTGTCATCAACGCTCCTGACTACAAAAAATTTCCGGCGGTACCGTATCACCGCCGGATTTGATTACGTTATAAATATTATAATCCTTTCAGTGGGAATTTACAAGATTTCAAATCCGCCGGTTCAGTGCTTCAAAGAAACGGAGGCACTCGAAAAGAGGAGGGAATGACCGTTCATTCATTCGGGGAAGGATTCTTTTTCACTTGGAAAGCCCGTTCTGCATCCGGAAGGGAACTTCCAGGCGGCAGCGCTCCAGGAGGTTGTGGCCGAGAACGAGGTGCTACGCAAGGAGCTGGGGTTCGCGCGTACACAGGTGGTGTGGGGGCTGCATGGGGCGGAGGTGAGGGGGCGCGTCTCCGCCTATGAGCCAGGCAACCTGGTGCGCACTCTCATCATCGACATCGGCAGCGATGAGGGCCTGTTGCCTGACATGCCCGTGATTACCGGCAGGGGTCTCGTTGGGCGTATCAGCGCGGTTGAAGCTGGCTACTCGCAGGTGATGCTGATTACCGACT
>JAPXRK010000250.1:0-3286 GCA_033813575.1 Synergistales bacterium | reverse complement strand
TTCCTATCACCTCTATCCTCTCCGTGTTCCTGCGGAACGGCGGAAGGAGTTTATCCTGAAGCTGAAGGAGAGAGGCATCGGGGGAATGGTTCACTACCCGCCGGTGCATCTTCACCCCTATTACAGGAAGAATTTCGGCTGGAAGAAGGGCGACTTTCCCGAGGCGGAGGCCTTCTATTCCAGGGAGATAAGCCTTCCCATGTTCTACGGGCTGTCAAACGACGACGTCATGCGGGTGGCGGAGGAAATCCGGAGTATCGCCGATGCCGGGTGATTTACCCGTAAATTTACCTGGACTTTCATGGGGTTTCCCGCTACAATCTCAACCGTGTCCGATATTTCAGCGACGTATCGAGGGGGTAGTTGTATGTTTTCTGTAAAGCGTTTGGGCGTTCTTCTTTCCGTGGCGGTTCTGTTTGTCATCTTCACTTCCGTCGTGGCCGCGGCCGATGAAAAGATCGGCGTGATCGATTCCCAGAAGATCATCTTCCAGCACCCGAAGTTCGAGGGCGTGACGAAGCAGCTCCAGCAGATCAGCAAGACCAAGGAAAACGAGATGAAGCTGGCTGTTGACAAGGAACCGGATCAGAACAAAAAGGCCCAGATCTTCAACACGAAACGGAACGAACTTGCCCAGGAAGAGCAGCGGATGATGCAGCCCATCTTCAAGGAGGCCGAGCTTGCGGTCCGTACCGTGGCGAAGGTCAAGAAAGTGACAGTGGTCATCGAGAAGTCGGCGGTCTACTTCGGCGGCATCGACATTACCGATGACGTGATCCAGGAGCTTAAGAAAAACGCTGCGAAGAAATAGAGTCCACCCTCATGCCGCTCCCGCGGCCGCGAGGTGACGAGAACGACGGAGGCCCGCCTCCCCCCTGAGAACACGGGGGGTCGACAAGGCCTCCTTTTTTTCTATTGGAGAGTGAGACTATGGCATTCAAGCTTCTTGTCACTGATATTGACGAAACCCTTTCCCGGGGCGAGTCCGTTTCCCCGGAGGTGGAACGGGCCTGCGTCCGCCTGAGAGAGAACGGCTGGAGCCTCATGGTGGCCACGGGACGAATTCTCGCGACGGCCATCACCCATATCAGGGGAATCGGTTCGTCCCTTCCAGCTATAGTGTATGACGGGGGCAGGGTGATGGATCCGTCCAGCGGCAGGGCTCTCTGTGAGATTCCCATGGATCCCGGACTTGCGCTGGAGATTGTCGAGGCAGGGTGGAACCATCCTGTGGAACTCCAGATCATCGGGGACGAGAGGGCTTTTTGCCGGTACAGCGACGTGATGACCAGGGATTTTTTTGCCGCCTCAGGCGTGCCCGTGGATGACACCATGGAAAGCCCGTCTTCCCCGTCGAGAGTGTACAGGGTGATTTTCCACGGCGTTCCCGGCTGCATCAGGACCCTCCAGTACGAACTGAAAAAACGGTTCTCCGAAAGGGCGGAGGTTGTCCAGGCAGGGGAAGGCTTTCTCGATATTCTCCCCCGGGGAGTGTCCAAGGGAGCGGCCCTGGCTTCCTGGATCGATACCCTACCCGAGAGGCCGGACCTGGTGGTGGCGGCGGGAGACCATCACAACGACATGGAGCTTCTCGCAATGGCCCAAATATCCGCCGCCCCTGAAGATGCCGCCGACGACGTGCTGAAAATTGCCCGCGTCATTATGCCGTCGGCGGACAGGCACGGATTCGCCGCCCTGGCGGACTGGCTCCTGGAGTGGGAAAAGAGCCGTTACGAAATCTCCTCCCCTGTTGTATTATTATAAAGATCCCCGGTTCATTACGGGAAAAGAAAACACGCTCCTGTCAAAAACAGGTTTCGGTTATGCAGCGAAAGAACAAACGAGGAGGGAAACAGCCGTGCCGGAAATCACCAGGTGGTCCCTTGTGCAGCTGGAGTTCCCCGAGGACTGCAATATCATCCTCGGGCAGAGCCATTTTATCAAGACCGTGGAGGACCTTTTCGAAGTCCTCGCAACTTCTTCGCCTTCTCTCCGCTTCGGAATCGCCTTCTGCGAAGCTTCGGGAGACTGCCTCATCCGGAGGGACGGAAATGATGAAGACCTTGTGGCGGTAGCCACGGCGAACGCAGAGAAAATAGCCTGCGGGCATTCTTTCGTGGTGGTTCTCCGGAACGGCTATCCGATCAACGTCCTCAACAGGATCAAGGACTGCCAGGAAGTCTGCCGGATTTTCGCCGCCACGGCGAACCCGATCCAGGCCATCGTGTGCGAGAGCGGCCAGGGAAGAGGGATCGCCGGTGTCATCGACGGCTTTGTCCCCAGGGGTGTGGAGACCGGTGAGGATGTGGAGAAAAGAAAGAACCTCCTCCGCTCGATCATCGGCTACAAAAGGTGATCCTTTCCTGCACGGTTCGCCCGATGCAGAGTAAAAAAATAGTGCTTCTCCTGGTCCTGCCGTTCTTTCTTTTTCCCCGCCCGGTTTCTGCGGGGGATCTTGCCGTTGGGGTAGAGGACGGGTGGATCTGGCAGGTGGCGGTACTGCCACCTCCGGGCGGCTGGGAGACCGAAAGAGGAATATCCGCTCTCGGTGCTGTCCGCTATGCCGAGTGGAAGGTGAAGGACAGTGCCGACGGTGTGGCGGGACGGGACATCCGATTTCTGAAGGAGCTGCCCCTTTCAGCGGATGATGCGGAGGAGCGGGTAGCCCGCTGGAGGAAAAGCGGGGTGGCCGCCGTGCTTTCCCTGGGAGGAACCGAGGATATTTCTCTTCTTCGTCCCCTTCTCGGCAGGTCCGGGCCGGTCTTTTTGTCCGCTTACGGCGAGGGAAGGGACATCGGCGAAGGGGGAGTTCCTCTTCCCATGTTGTTTGCCCTCGATCTCTACCGGGACTTTCGGATGGCGGCTTTTGAGGAATATGCCAAAAGGAGTCTCGACCGGGGGACCGGGGTGGCGATCCTCGGAGACCGTTTCGACCCCTCCCTTGAACGTTTTGCCAGGAATCTTGGCGATATGCTGTCCTCGTCCGGATTGTCAGTGAGCCATTTCTGGCTGCCGGGTGCGGGGCCCGATTCTTTCAGGATGATCGAAGCGGAGGCCATATCGGAAGGTGCGTCCGTTCTGGTGTCCTGCGCGGGCTCCATGGTTGTCCGGGAAATCTGGAGAGCTGTCAGGGGAAAAGAAAAAGCTTTCAGGATCTGGTACGGAGGGGAACCCGGACAGTTCCTTCTTTCCTTTGACGGTGTTCTGGCCGCCGACCAGGAAGTCCCCTTGGGGAGGGACAGGTCGTTTGTCACTCTTGCGCGGGAAATATGGAGGCGCACCAGGG
>JAPXRK010000249.1:0-3302 GCA_033813575.1 Synergistales bacterium | reverse complement strand
GGAAGCAGATGATGGATACCGGCAGATTCGATCTTGCAGGAATTGACATTTCCTGGTGCCCCGGCTGCGGTGACTTCAAAATTCTTGATTCCATAAAAAATGCCCTCCGGGAGCTTGAGCTGACGCACCTTGACGTGGTCATGGTATCGGGAATAGGGCAGGCAGCCAAGACTCCCCATTACATGAGATCCCATTTCTTCAACGGGCTTCACGGCAGGGCGCTCTCAAACGCGACGGCCATTAAGGCGGCGAACAGGTCCCTGAAGGTCATCGCTGTCGGGGGTGACGGTGATATGTACGGTGAAGGGGGCAATCACTTCACCCACACCATACGCAGGAATCCGGATATCACGAACCTCGTATTCAACAACATGGTCTACGGACTGACAAAGGGTCAGGCTTCACCTACAAGCCCTGTGGGCTTCCGTACGTCAGTCCAGGTCGACGGAGTCCAGTCCAGGCCGTTCAATCCCCTTGCAGCCTCTCTCGTCAACGGGGCAACCTTCGTTGCGAGGGCCTTTGCAGGAGACGGGGAACAGACGAAGGAGATCATCAAAAGGGCAATTCTGCACAAGGGGTATTCCCTTGTGGATATTTTCCAGCCCTGTGTCTCGTTCAACAGCGTCAACACCTACAAGTGGTTCCAGGAGAACACCTACACGGTGGAGGGGCACGACGAGGAAGATCTTCGCAAGGCCCTGGACCTCGCCCTCGTCGGGGAAGGCCCGTTTCCCCTGGGGGTTTTGTACAGAAGGGAGGGCGTTCCCGTTTTCGAGGAAACCCTGGCGGCCTACAGGAATGACGATAGACCCCTTTTCAGGAGAGAGGCTCCCAGGAAGGCTGTAAAAGAGCTGATCGATTCCATGTGCTGTTGAAAAGAAAGGGAGGAAGATTCCATGAAAGAAGGAGACAGGCTGCCGAAATTCCGTCTTTCCGACGGCTCGGGCAGGGAGTGGACGAACGGGGATTTTGAAGGCCGCCGGCTGGTGCTTTTTTTCTACAGCAAGGACAACACTTCGGGGTGAACGAACGAAGTGAAGGATTTTGCGGACAGGCTGTCCGCATTTGAGGACCTCTCCTG
This sequence comes from Synergistales bacterium, assembly GCA_033813575.1. Taxonomy (GTDB): domain Bacteria; phylum Synergistota; class Synergistia; order Synergistales; family Aminobacteriaceae; genus Aminivibrio. The sequence continues at coordinate 2,221 of JAPXRK010000249.1, read as the reverse complement.
CAGTGTGGCGGGGATAAGCCCCGATTCTCCCGAAACACACAAAAAATTTGCAGAGAAACTCGGTATAGGGTATCCGCTGCTGAGCGACCCGGATCACGAATTTATCGAGGCATGCGGCTTCTGGGCCGTGAAAAAAATGTACGGGAAAGAGTACATGGGTGTTGAGCGCTCCACGCTTCTTATTGACCCGAAGGGAAAAGTGGCCCGGGTCTTCCGGAAGGTGAAGGTCGCAGGCCATGCCGAAAATGTGCTTCAGACCCTGGAGGAGTTGAAAGGATAAAAATTACCCGGCGGGAGAGAGCCATCTCCCGCCGGGTAATTGCTGATCGGACGTTCTCGCATCCTGCGGACGGGATTTCCGTCTTTTTCTTTATATCAGTGGGCAGATGCGAAGAAGCGGCTTTTTTTCCCCGGGTGGAAGATTGTCCGCCATTTCCTGTATGCTGAGACCCGATTCAGGGTGGACCCATTCCGGTGCCAGCTGAAGCAGGGGAAGGAGCACGAATCCCCTGGACGCCATGTCCCTGTGGGGTAGAACGAGGTCTTTCGTATGGAGGACCGTGCAGTCATAGAATACAATATCAAGGTCTATGACTCTGGGTCCCCACCTTTTTCCCTCTTTTCGGCCGAGGTCTGCCTCAAGTTTTTTCAGAAGACTGAGAAGGTCTTCCGGAGGCAGGGACGTCTCCGCGAGGAGACATGCGTTGAGAAAAAGAGGCTGGTCCGTTTCGCCCCAGGGAAGGGTTTCGAAAACATCGCTGGAGGCTTTCACAATGAGTCCTGCACACTGCAGAAGAGAGACCGCTTTCCTGAGAGCGGTAAGGCGGTCTCCCAGGTTGCTGCCCAGAGCAATCGCTGCAGTGCTCACGATTCGACCTCCGAGACGGCGTTCAGGATGGAGAGGACCCTGCTGTTTTCCTTCACGTCATGGACTCTCAAGAGAGAGACTCCTCCGGCTGCGCAGAGGGCTGTGACACCCAGCGTGCCCTCGAGCCGGTCCTCCGGTTTTTCCAGGCCGAGAGCCTTTCCTATGAAACTCTTTCTCGAATGTCCCACAAGAAGCGGACGCCCGAAAATGCGGAACGCATTGAGGTGCTTGAGGATCCTGAGGTTGTCTTCATACCGTTTTCCGAAGCCGAGGCCCGGGTCGAGAATTATTTTTTCCATTTTTATTCCTGCCTTTTCCGCCATGCCGAGCCTGGCTTCAAAATAATTCAGAATCTCTTCGACCGTGTTTTCGTAATGGGGGTTTATCTGCATATCCTTCGGAGTGCCCCGTATGTGGGAAAGAACCAACAATGCGCCGGAATCAGCAACGGTTCCGGGCAGAGCGGGGTCGAAACCGAGCCCCGAGATATCGTTGATGATGTCCGCTCCTGCCTTCACGGCTTCACCTGCCACTGCCGCCTTGTACGTGTCCGCTGAAATCACGGCTCCTGGCAGTTCTTTCCTGACCGCTCTGATTGCCGGGATCAGGTGCATCATTTCCTTTTCTTCCGGAACAGGCAGGGAACCGGGGCGGGTCGATTCTGCCCCGAGATCAAGGACCGAAGCACCATCCTCAAACATTTTTTTCGCCGGTGGAACGACGGTTTCCCCGAAGGCGTCTCCAATCCTGCTGCCGGCGTAAAATGAATCCCCGGTGAGATTGAGTATTCCCATTATGAGCGGTTTTCTTCCAAGGTGAAGCGTTCTTCCCCCGCTAAGCGGCAGAGTCCAGGAATCGGTCTCTATTCCCGCCAGGGCTCTTTTCAGGGCATTTCGTATATCGGGAAGCCCCCAGCAGTCGAGGGCACAGAGCTTTTCGGCCAGCGAGCGCAGCTGCCCGGAAGTTCCAAGCAGCAGGACGTCGCTCTTCCGCGCCTCGCAGGAAATAACGCCGCGGCTCACAACGGCGTCTCCTCCACGTGCGAGGAGCTCCTGCTTGAGAAAGGCGGCGGCCCGGAAATCAGCGCCGGGGACGAAAAGCGGGCGTATCTCTCTTTTCGGTTCGAAATACGCCATCGACCGAAGGTCAGCCCCTATTGAACGCAGCGCGGACAGAAGCTTCGCCCGGCTGTCGGCAGGAAAAGGATATATGATCACGGAGGGAACTCCTTCCCGAATATGTGTCTGCGTGCCGATTCCGATAATAAAGCCTTCCCTTCCGCCGGTCAAGGGTGACGGGTGGAAGGCCCTTCAGCGGAAAGGATTACACCCACTCGGTGGTGAAGCCTGAAAG
>JAPXRK010000248.1:0-3302 GCA_033813575.1 Synergistales bacterium | reverse complement strand
GTCTGAGGTAGGATTCGGCGCCATCCCCATCATCCGGCTGTCCTTCGCCGAGGCAGAGCGGACCCTCCGCCGGGCCTACGACCTGGGCATCACCCTCTTCGACACGGCGAACGCATACCATGACAGCGAGGAGAAAATCGGCCGGGCCCTTTCACCGGTGAGAGACTGGATTTTCCTCGCTACCAAGACCATGAAGCGGGACGCCCCCTCCGCCGCGGAACACATCGACCTGAGTCTCAGGCGGATGAACACGGCCTATATCGACCTGTTCCAGTTCCACCAGGTGGCCCTCGAAAAGGACTGGGAAAAGATCATGGCTCCCGGGGGCGCCATGGAGGCGGTCCTGGAGGCACAAAAGGCGGGGAAGATCCGCTTTATCGGCATCACATCCCACAGCCTCTCCATGGCGAAGAAGTACGTGGAATCGGGCCTGTTCGTCTCCATCCAGTTCCCCTTCAACTTCATCGAGACCGATGCGGCGAAGGAACTCCACCCCCTCGCGCGGGAAAAGGGCGTCGCCATCCTCGCCATGAAACCCTTCGCGGGCGGGGCCATCACCGACGCGGCCCTGGCCTTCAAGTTCCTCCGCTCCCACGGGAATCTTTTCCCCATCCCGGGATACGACTCGGCGGAGTCGGTGGAGCAGGTCGTCTCATTCTACGAAAGACCGAACGAACTCACAGCCGATGACCTGGCCGCCATGGAGGCGGTCCGGAACGAGCTGGGAGGCCAGTTCTGCCGCCGGTGCGAGTACTGCCAGCCCTGTCCCCAGGGAGTCTCCATCACCCAGGGGATGATCTACCCCCTGCTGGCGAGCCGCATGTCCCCTGAGGTGGCCTCGGAATTCGCCTCCGCGGGCATGGACACCTTGCCCAAATGCACGGAGTGCGGGGCCTGCGTGAAAAAGTGCCCCTACACCCTCCCCATTCCGTCCATGCTGAAAAAGCACTACGATCTGTACCTCGGCCACAGGAAGGCGAAGGCCTAGACTGTCATGGCGGAGAAGCCCCCGGTATCGCCCTGGCTCGTCCTTTCCGTGGGGGTGTTCGCCATCTCCACCGGGGCCATCTTCGCCCGCATGGCGGACGCCCCGGCCCTGGTGATCGCAGCCTACAGGACGGGGCTCGCCTCCCTGTTCCTTCTCCCCTTCACCGGGGCGGGAACCCTCCGGGAAGCCCGTGGCCTCTCAAGGAAAGACCTCCTGACGGTGGTCCTCTCGGGGGGCTTTCTCGCCCTGCACTTCGCCACGTGGATCTCCTCCCTTTTCTACACCACCGTGGCGAGCAGCGTGGTCATCGTGAACGCCATCCCCCTGTGGACCGGCCTGCTCTCCCCCCTGCTGACGGGAGATCCTTTTTCCTCCCGGCTCAAAAAGGGGCTGCTCCTCGCCCTTCCCGGAGGGGTCATCATCGGGTGGGGGGATTTCGCCCTCGGCGGAACAGCCCTCTGGGGCGATTTTCTCGCCCTGCTGGGCAGCTTCTTCGCCGCCCTGTACATCCTCTTCGGGAGGAGAGTCCGGCCCAGGATGTCCCTGACGGGCTACGTGACCCTGAACTACGGCACCTCCGCCCTTGTCCTGTGGGCCGTGGTGGCCGCCATGGGGCTCTCCCCCACAGGATATTCCGGAATGACCTGGGCCGCCTTCTTCCTCATGGCCCTCGTGCCCCAGATCCTGGGCCATTCGAGCTACAACTGGGCCCTCCGCTGGCTTTCCGGGGGGACTGTGGCGCTCTGTCTTCTGGGGGAGCCCATCGGCAGCACCATCCTCGCGGCCCTCTTCCTCTCCGAACCCGTGACCCTGGGCAAGGCGGCGGGGGGTGCCCTCATCCTGGCGGGTATTTTCATCGCGTCAAAAGAAGAATAGAACGGACCGTATACTGAAGAAAGGACGGAGAGACATGCTGGAAGCAAAAACGGAGAGGATCAGAAAGGACATCGAAACCATGGCCGGCTTCACGGCCTCGCCCGGGAAGGGCATGACGAGGTTCTCCTTCACGAAGGAGGACCGGCTGACCAGGGACTATATCGCCTCCGAGATGAAGGGGGCGGGCTTGAAGGTCTTCGAGGACGCGGCCGGAAACCTCTTCGGGCGTCGGGAGGGTACCGTTCCCGGGGCGCCGGCGGTCATGGTCGGTTCCCATTTCGACTCGGTGAAGAACGGCGGGGCCTTCGACGGACCGGCGGGGGTGGTCATGGGCCTGGAGATCGCCAGGCTCCTCCACGAGAACGGCATCGCCTCGGAGCACCCCCTGGAGTTCGCCGCCCTGGTGGAGGAAGAAGGGGCCCGGTTCGGGGGAGGGCTGTACGGCAGCAGGGCCATGACCGGCAAGGTCACCAGGGAAGCCCTGGACACCTTCAAGGACCGGGACGGCGTGTCCGCCGCCGAGGCAATGAAGGACTTCGGCTTCGATCCCGTCAAAATCGGCGAGGCGGTCCGGCCCGAGGGCAGCCTGAAGGCCTTCATCGAGATGCACATCGAGCAGGGCCCCATACTCGAGAGCAGCGGGACGGATCTCGGCCTGGTCAAGACAATCGTGGGCATCAGCCAGCGGGACGTGGAGATCCTCGGCAGGCCGGACCACGCCGGGACCACACCTATGGACATGCGGCGCAACGCCCTGGTCGCGGCCGCTGAAGCGGTCCTCTTCCTCGACCGGGCGGCCAAGGAGGCCGCCGGAGGAACGGTGGGGACGGTGGGCAGGATGGAAGTCTTCCCCGGCGGGACGAACATCGTTCCGGGAAGGGTGTTCTTCACCATCGACGTCCGGTCGGTGTACCTGGAGAAGATCGAACAGGTGACCGGCTCCTTCGCCGCCTTCCTGAAGGAGCTGGAGAAGAAGCACGGCGTCACCATATCCGTCACCGACAAGCTCACCGTCAGGCCCGTGGAGATGTCGGAGGAGATCCTCAACCTTTTCAGGGAGGAGGCGGCGAAGCGGGGCTACTCGTCGAAGGTCATGCAGAGCGGGGCGGGACACGACGCCATGATTATGGCATCGGCCACGGACGTGGGGCTGGTCTTCGTGCCCAGCAAGGGCGGGCGGAGCCACTGCCCGGATGAGTGGACCGACTACGGTCAGATCAAGAAGGGCGTGGACGTGGTGTTGGGTGCCGTGCTCTCCCTGGCGAAGGCCAGGGTCTGAAAAATACCGGAAAATTGAACGAGGGGCGGACCTGTCCGGGTCCGCCCCTCGTGTTACCGTTCCAGTTTCAGCAGCAGCATCCCCAGGGGAGGAAGGGTGAGGCAGAGGGAGTGTTCGCTCTGTTTCCACCGAAGCTCCTCCGAATGAAGGCCCCCATAG
>JAPXRK010000247.1:0-3306 GCA_033813575.1 Synergistales bacterium | reverse complement strand
CTCCAATCCCCGCTTCGCCGAAGCATCGGGCCTCAACGTGAACAAGTACCGCATGATCGCGTCAATAGTATCCTGCGCCATGGGCGCCGCGGGCATCGTCATCTACTCCCAGAGCTACGGATTCATCCAGCTCTACCAGGCGCCCCTCTACATGGCCCTCTATTCCGTCTCCGCCATCCTCATCGGCGGAGCCTCCCTTCAGCGGGCCACTATCACCCAGGCACTCATCGGCACTTTTCTCTTCAACGGCCTCCTGGTCATCGCCCTGCCGGTGGCCAATGTGGCCATGGACAGCGACATCTCCGAGATCATGAGAGTCATCATTAGCAACGGCATCATCCTCTACGCCCTCACCCGCAAAGAAGTGGGAGGTGACGCCCGATGAGGCTCCTTCAGAAAAATATCGTTCCCATAGTGTTCATTGTTCTCTGCACCATTGGTTTCCATTATTCGGGGCTGTCCTGGATGTTCTTCGCCAACGACCTCATGACAAGGCTCGCCCGGAATTCCTTCCTGGTGATTTCTCTCATCATTCCCGTGCTTGCGGGAATGGGCCTGAATTTCGGAATCGTCCTCGGCGCCATGGCCGGCCAGTTCGCCGCCTTCATCACGGTGGTCTACAATCTCACCGGGATAACGGGTTTCTTTCTGGCATGCGTTATGTCAATTCCTTTCGCGGTCCTTTTCGGGTGGCTCACCGGCATCCTCTTCAACAAGGCCAAGGGAAAGGAAATGATCACGGGGCTGATCCTCGGCTTCTTCGCCAACGGACTCTACCAGCTCGTATGCCTCATCTTCATCGGGTGGATCATCCCGATTTCCGACAAGGCGCTCCTCCTGCCTTCGGGAATCGGCTTCGTGAATACCCTCGACCTCAAGATCTGGCAGTATGCCATCGACAAGTTCTACGTGTTCAGGATGAAGGGGATTACCGCCCCCGTTCTGAAGTACCTGAACAACATCAATTTCCCGGTGCTCACCCTTGTCATCGTGGCTCTCCTGTGCGCGGCCGTCTACCTTCTCTTCAGGACGAAACTCGGCCAGGATTTCAGGGCCGTGGGACAGAACAGGCATATCGCCGAGGTAGCCGGGATCAAGGTCGACAGGGTGAGGATCATCGCCGTCATCTTCTCCACCGTTCTCGCGGCCTGGGGGCAGCTCATCTTCCTCCAGAACATCGGGAACGTCCAGGTGTACGGGTCCCATGTCCAGGTCGGAACCTTCGCAGTGGCCGCACTTCTAATCGGCGGCGCATCGGTCTCGAAGGCAACCATCGGCCAGGCTCTCCTGGGCACGGTACTTTTCCATGCCCTTTTCATCGTGTCTCCCCTGGCTGGGAAGAACATCATGGGGAGCGCCCAGGTGGGCGAATATTTCCGTGTGTTCATCGCCTACGGCGTCATCGGCATTGCCCTGGCGCTTCACGCATGGCAGAGGCTGATGAAAAAGGGGTAGCCCTGTCACGGTTTTTTGGGAAAACTTGACAAATCATCAATCTTCCGGATAATAGATACGATGTAATGGAGGGAAGATCTTGAGTGGACCCCCGGAACGGGGTCCACTCTTTTTTGAGGGCGAAAGACGGAGGCGTCGCTGCCCTTCCCTTCTTTCGAATCTCAAGGAGGAACAGAAATTAATGAACGACAACGGCTTCGCGAGTTACGAACTGCGTGAAGAACTGCTTCTCGCACTGCAAAAGAAAGGCTTTTCCATCCCTACACCCGTCCAGGAAAAAGTGCTGGCACTTGAGGACTTTGAAAAGGACCTTATCGTCCGTGCCAAGACAGGCTCCGGAAAAACCCTGGCCTTCCTGCTGCCTCTTCTGCAGGGAATGGATCTTCCCCAGTCCTCACCCAGGATCCTCGTACTCTCCCCCACCCGGGAACTTGCCCAGCAAACCGCCCGGGAGGCGGAATGGCTTTCGCGGTACATGGACATATCGGTTGCCACCCTCGTGGGAGGCCTCGACATGTCCACCCAGATCCGCTCGCTCAAGGACGGTGCGGTCATCGTCGTGGGCACACCCGGAAGGACCCTGGACCACGTGAACAGGGGAACCCTCAGAACGGACGGCATTCATTCCATAATCCTCGACGAAGGGGATCACATGCTCGATATGGGATTTCGGGATGAACTCGAGGGAATTCTCGACGCCCTTCCCCAGCGGGAACGGACATGGCTTTTCTCCGCCACCATGCCAAGGGAAGTCAGGGAGCTCTCGAAAAAATACCTCACCGCTCCCGTGTCCATCTCCCTTGTGGAGGACGGGGAACAACACGAGGATATCGTCCACAGGGCTTATCTCGTACCGTTCAGGCACAAAATGGAAGGTCTCGTGAACGTTCTCCTGTGGGAACGGCCGAAGCGGGGGCTGATCTTCTGCCATACCCGCCTTGAAACCATGTCGGTAGCACAGCGGCTTTCCGAGGAGGGATTCAGTGCCGGCTCGCTCCATGGAGAAATGACCCAGAGAGAGCGGAACGCGGTGCTCGGGTCCTTCAAAAACGGCCATCTTCCCCTTCTCGTGGCGACAAACGTCGCTGCCCGGGGCCTCGACGTTGAGGGAGTGACTCACGTCATCCAGATCGGACTGCCCGACGACAGGGATACCTTTGTCCACAGAAGCGGACGGACAGGCCGGGCCGGACGGGAAGGGACGGACATCCTTCTTCTTTCCCCCCAGGAGGCGGAAAAATTCAAGTATATGCTCGGTTCGGCAAAGGTGACCGTTGAATGGAAAAATGTCCCCGACCTTGACGCCATTTCAAAAGTCCAGAGAGAGATCGCCGAAGAAAAGCTTCTCACGGTGAAGGAAGCCGGAGAAGACGAGGACTACCTCCTGTGGGCCGAGGACCTTCTTTCCAGGGTCAGTGCGAAAAGTCTCGTCGCCAGACTGCTCTGGACCCTGTCTTCAAAGCGTTCCGCCGGATACAACCTCTCCTCCGATCTGGAACGGGAACTTCGTCGGAAGAGCCGCTTATCCGGCGAAAAGGACCGGACACCGGGAGTCCGAAGCCTTAAGGGAAGGGGCCCCAAGGGAACAATGCTCCGCCTGAGCAAGGGGCTGGCCGACGGATGGGATGTGGGCAGGGTTCTCCATGCGGTGTGCACATCCCTGAACGTAGACCGCTCGGAAGTGGGTGCCATACGGATGAAGGACGACCATGTCCTCGTGGAACTGCTTCCCGTTGCCCTCTCCCGGTTCGAAGAAGACTGCCGCGGCCTGGAACGATGCGGTCTACTGGAAGAGGGCAAGGGACGAGATTTTCTCCTTCCCGCGTCCCCCCAGGCTCACCAGGTGAGAGG
>JAPXRK010000246.1:0-3313 GCA_033813575.1 Synergistales bacterium | reverse complement strand
CGCCGTGAACGCCATTCTCGCCCTCAGCCTCAACCTGATCTACGGCTTCACCGGCATGTTCTCCCTCGGCCACGCGGGCTTCATGGCCATCGGCGCCTATGTGTGCGCCCTGCTCATCCTCACCCCTGCCCAGAAGGAAACCATGTGGATCCTCGAGCCTCTCGTGTGGCCCCTTTCGGTGATCCAGTCCCCCTTCTTCGTGGCGGTGCTCCTGGGCGGCCTCATTGCGGCCCTCTGCGGCCTGCTCATCGCCATCCCGGTCCTCCGGCTCGGCGGCGACTACCTCGGCATCGCCACCCTGGGCTTCGCCGAGATCATCCGGGTGGTCCTCACGAACCTCAGCTTCCTCACCAACGGCGCCCTGGGAATCAAGGGCATCCCCAACTACGCGAACCTGTGGTGGAACTACGGGTGGCTCCTGCTGACCCTCTTCGTCATCGTCAGGCTCGTCAACAGCAACTTCGGCAACGTGCTGAAAGCCATCCGGGACGACGAGATCGCCGCGAAGAACATGGGCATCAACACCTTCTTCTACAGGGTGGTTTCCTTCTCGGTAGGCGCCTTCTTCGCCGGGGTGGGCGGAGCCCTTATGGGCAGCCTCATCACCACCATCGACCCGAAGATGTTCGTTTTCACCCTGACCTTCAACGTGCTGATGATCACCGTGGCCGGCGGTCTGGGCTCCATCACGGGCAGCCTGATCGGGAGCGTGGTCATCACGGTCCTCCTGGAATGGCTCCGGATCGTGGAAAATCCCCTGGTGATCGGAGACTTTGAAATACCGGGCATTCCGGGGATGAGAATGGTCATCTTCTCCCTCGCGCTCATCCTCATCATCCTCTTCAGGAGCGAGGGCATCATGGGCATGAGGGAATTCTCCTGGGACAGGCTGTTCGGCCGTTCCGTCCGGGGAGGTGACGCGAAATGACGAATCCTGAACCCATACTCCGGACGGAAAACGTCACCATGAGGTTCGGCGGCCTCACCGCCGTCAAGGATTTTTCCATCGACGTCCCCCGGGGCTCCATCGTCGGCCTCATCGGCCCCAACGGGGCGGGCAAGACCACGGTGTTCAACATCGTGACCGGCTTCTACAGGCCCACGGAGGGGCGGGTTCTCTTCGACGGACGGGACATCACCGGTCTCCCTCCCCACATGGTGTGCCGGGCGGGCATCTCCCGGACGTTCCAGAACATCCGGCTCTTTTCCAGCGAGTCGGTCCTGGAGAACGTCATGGTCGGGTGCCATGTCCGCAGGAAGGCCAAGTGGTGGATGGCTCCCCTGGGGCTCCCCCTCTTCCGCAGGGAAGAGGAGGAAATCCGGGAAAAATCCATGAAGCTCCTCGAAACCGTGGGTCTGGCGCAGTATGCTGACGAGAACTCCGGCTCCCTTCCCTACGGCGCCCAGCGGAGGCTTGAGATCGCCAGGGCCCTTGCGACTGACCCGAAATTCCTCCTCCTGGACGAGCCCGCGGCGGGAATGAATCCCCAGGAGACCAGGGAGCTGATGAAGTTCATCCGGAACATCCGGGAACAGTTCGGCATCACCATCCTGCTTATCGAGCATGACATGAAGGTAGTCATGGGAGTCTGTGAATACATCTGGGTCCTGGACTACGGCGTGAAGATCGCCGAAGGCGGCCCCGACGCCATCCAGTCGGACCAGAAGGTGATCGTGGCCTACCTCGGAGAGGAGTACGTGAAATATGCTGAAAATTGAGGATCTCCACGTCTACTACGGGGCCATCCACGCAGTCAAGGGAATTTCCCTCTCCATCCCGCAGGGAAGCATCGTGACCCTCATCGGCGCCAACGGAGCCGGAAAGAGCAGCACCATCCGCGCCGTGGCGGGACTTGTGCGGAACGTCAAGGGGAAAATCGTCTACACCCCGCCTGAAGGAGAGCCGGTGAACCTTGTCGGGAAGGCTCCCGAGGAGATGGTGAAGCTCGGTATCGCCATGAGCCCCGAGGGTCGGCGCATCCTGCCCCACCTGACCGTGGAGGAGAACCTTCAGCTCGGTGCCTACATCAGGAATGACAAGGACGGAATTGAAAGGGACAGGGATCACGTCTACGACCTGTTCCCGCGGCTGAAGGAGCGTTCCTGGCAGAAAGGGGGAACCCTTTCCGGAGGGGAGCAGCAGATGCTCGCCGTGGGCCGGGCCCTCATGAGCCAGCCCCACCTGGTGATGCTCGACGAGCCCTCCCTGGGGCTCGCCCCCCTGCTTGTCAAGGAGGTTTTCGACATCATCGGGGAGATCAATTCCCGGGGAAAAACGGTGCTCCTGGTGGAGCAGAACGCCTTTGCAGCCCTGAAGATCGCGTCCTACGCCTACATCCTGGAGGTGGGTGCCATCGTCCTTGAAGGGAGAGGCGAGGACCTGCTCAAGGACAGCAGGGTGAAGGAGGCCTACCTCGGAGGCTGACCGCAGGCGTTAACAACGGACGCGGGAACGTCAGTCCGCAGTTTTTTCTAAAATAACGGGAGTGTCGCCGGCAGGATGAAGCCCGGCGGCACTCTCCTTTGCCTGAAGCCGCAGTGAAGATCCTTCACCATGTTGCCCTTTTCAGGTTCCTATACTAGACTGGAACACGAAATACCATTACGAGGAGGCTGTATCCGTGAGGAAGATAACCTGGAACATCCCGAACATGCTGAGCCTTCTGAGGGTCTTTCTCGCTCCGCTGGTACTGATCTTTCTCACTTTCAAATTCACCTACCCCGTTTACGCCGTTGAAGAGCTGGAACTGAGGGTGACCGTGGGCGATATCCTCGCCGGGACGGTCTTCATCCTCGCGGCTCTCACCGACACCGCCGACGGCTATATCGCCAGGAAAAAGGGCATGGTCACCAACCTGGGCAAGTTCATCGACCCCGTGGCCGACAAGATCCTCGTCATGGCGGCCCTTATCTCGCTGGTGGAGCTGCAGCGCATTCCGGCGTGGATCGTGGTCGTGATCCTCTCCCGGGATCTCATCGTCACCGGGGTCCGCATGGTCGCCGCCGCCGAAGGGGTCGTCATCGCCGCCTCCCGGGGAGGCAAGGTCAAGACGGTGTTCCAGATCGTGGCCATCTCCATGCTTATTTTCAACCTTCCCTTCGGAATCCAGGTCATGTGGGTCGCCATGATCCTCACCGTGTGGTCCGGCATGGACTACCTCGTCAAGGGAAAGAAGCTCTTCACCGACTGAACGCCCGTCCTTCCTTTTCCGCCGAAATACTTTGACCCCGTACACTCCCAGAGCATATAATGTCCGGGTGTGAACCGCCGTGGAAAAGAACCTTCCCGCCACGGCTGATCTTTCTTTTGAGG
>JAPXRK010000245.1:0-3317 GCA_033813575.1 Synergistales bacterium | reverse complement strand
GAGCAGTCGGCAAGCGCCCAGGAAATGACCGCAGGCATGGACAGCGTATCGAAGTCGAGCGTCGAAATCGCCGCGCAGATCACGAACATCAACAGCTCGATGCAGGAGCAGACGAAGGCCGTGGAGGCCATAGCGGCCTCGTCGGAGCAGCTTGTGAACCTGAGCAATGCCATGCAGCAGGCCGTGTCCCGCTTCAGGGTGAGCGAAGAGAACCGGGGACTTGCGGTGAGGAAGTAGGCGAAATCCGCTCCTTTCCTGATTTCCCGGCGTGGACGAGAGGTACGCCCTTCAGCCCGATGGCAGAAAAAAGATAAAAAGAAATCAGACCAGTATACAAAGACGGCTTTTTCGGGAGCCCCCGGAAAGGCCGTCTTTCTTTCCTCAGCCTTTCGGCCGAAAACGCCTCTCCTCCGGTAGTGCCCGTTTCTCTTTGTGCAAATTTATACTATTATTGGGGAAAAATAAACGGAACCTTCCGGAACGCCCGACCATCCGGGCAGGACACAGGGAAACCGCAGGAACAAGGGGAAGGAAGCAGTGCGGCGTGAGGCAGTTTTCTGTCTTGGGAAGCCCCTGCTTTTTTGGCCGGTTCCTTGTCCGCCGCTGATTTCGGACGGCGGAATGAGGCGAATCAGGAAACAGCGGACTTTTTGTCCTGCAAGGGAATTTTGACCATGCACAAACGAAGGGAGCGAATCATTACGTCCAAACGATCTGTTTTTATCCTCACCGCCATACTGACTTTATTCCTGATCCCGCTTTTTTCCGGGCCTTCCTGCGCCGCACCGGGGCATTCTTTCGACCCGAACCTGGCGCCCCCTCCTCCCGACTATTCGTCACCAAAGAGCTGGGCGGTTCTGCCGAAGGCCCCTCTCCCTTTCACCGTAGATGTTTTCTTCGTCCACCCCACAACTTTTAACAGCGACGAGAACTGGAACCAGTCACTTGAAGGAGAAGCCGCCGACCGCAAGGTCCAGGGCATCATGTCGGGACAGGCCGGAGTCTTTTCTACCTCCGCATGCCTGTACGCCCCGTACTACCGCCAGGCGAACCTGGCCGTCCTGGCCACCGCCGAAGACAGCCCGGAAAGGAAATCCCTCGACACGGCCTATTCGGACGTGGAAGCCGCCTTCGACACCTACATGTCCACCTGGAACAGGGGCAGGCCCTTCATTCTGGCCGGACACAGCCAGGGCTCGCAGCACCTGCTGCGCCTGATGGAACGCCGTTTAGGCGACCCCGAAACAGGAAAACTGCTTGTCGCGGCCTATATCATCGGCTGGTCCGTAACCCGTGACGATCTCGCCCGGTATCCTCACCTGAAAATGGCGGAGACCCCGGACCAGACGGGCTGCATCGTCAGCTACAACACCCAGGGGCCCAAACCGGGGTACAGCATCGTCAGGGAAGGCGCTGTCGCCGTCAACCCCCTCACCATGACCATCACGGGAGAGCCCGCCGATGCCGGGCTGAACCTGGGGGCCGTGTTCTGCGACGAGAAGGGTGTCCGGGAAATCCCGCACTATACGGGAGGACAGACCATCAACGGGGCCTTCGTGATTCCGGCGCCTTCCAACGTGAAAGACCTGGACGCAGTCCAGATTCCGGAGTTCTACCACCCCTACGACTACTCCTTCTTTTTCCGGAATCTCCAGAAGAACGCCGAGCTTCGGACAAAGAAGTTCCTGGATTCCCACGCCGGACAGTGAAGTCCGCCAATCCTCCGAAGACGGCGAAAGAAAAGAGGGGATGACGCAGGCCGGCGTTGGCTCGGAAGAGAAGGAGGGGAAAATGATGAACGAACAGGCTCTCCGCATGACCGATGCGGATCATCCCCCGACTCCCGAAGAACTCGGGGAATGGCTCGGGAACCGTGCGCATTCTTTCTGGGAACGGTTCTCCCGCTTTATCGGGGAGACCTATCCCGGCGTGTTCTCTCCCGAATGGCTGTTCGGGGGGAAGAAGCACGGATGGTCCCTGAGGTACAAAAAGAGCAGATCTTTCTGCACCATGGTCCCGGAAAGGGGGCGTTTCTCTCTTGTGATCGTCTTCGGCGCGGAAGAACGGGCGAAGGCTGAAGCGATCCTCCCCCGGCTGTCGGAAGAGACGGGAAAGGCGTACTCCGAGGCCGCAACCTACCACGACGGAAAATGGGTTCTGCTCGCCATCGGCGGCGAAGCCGCCCTTTCCGACGCGATAGCCCTGCTTACAGTCAAAAGAAAGCCTAAGGCAGTTCCGGAAAAACATCAGATGCAGGAACCCTCTCCTTGAAAAAAACAGGAAAGAAGGAAACGACATGAAACCCATCATCGATACGCTCATTGACCGCGGTCTTTCTCTTTTTAACGGCCAGCGCCTGGAGGACATCCGGGCCGGGCTCGGGTACACCGCAGTGAAGCTGGACACCCAAAGGGCGGGGGTGGCCTGCATGCTGAGGCACCGCCTGGGGAAAAGCACCTGTTCTCTGCTCCCCAACGCGGGATGTCTTTCGGGAATGACCGCCGACCGGGCCCTTCCCCTGCTTCGCTCCCCCAACCCCGTGGAGGCATCCATCGGACTCGCGGCCCTGAACGCCCTGGTTGACGAGGGCAAAGCCGGGGAGTCGTCCAACGACGACCTGGTGGAGATGCTCGGCATAACCCCGAAGGACAGGGTGGGAATGGTGGGGGACATCATGCCCCTCCTCCGGATGATCCGGGACCATGCCGGGCACTGCGTGGTCTTCGACGAGGGGAAAAACGAGGAGGCGGGCATCACCGCCACAGACCTGGAGCGGGAGGAACTTCCCAGGTGCAGCGTGGTGCTTCTCTCGGCGACGAGCCTGCTCAACGGCACCTTCGACGACGTCCTCTCCATGGCGTCGGGGGCGAGGGAGATCTGCGTCATCGGCCCGTCCGCTCCCCTGCTGCCGGACATTTTCCGGGACCGGGGGGTCACGATGCTGTCCGGACGGCGATTCACCGACGTGGACCGTCTGCTCCGGATCGTCAGCGAGGCGGGCGGGACGAAGTGCTTCGGCCCGGTGAGCGTGAAGGTGAATATCCGTCTGAAAGAATAAAAGAAGGAGCCCGGCGGAAGAATCGCCGGGCTCCCTCTTTGTTTTGCAGGGACTGACCGTTAAAAGCCGGGAACCTCCATGGTGTCCAGGGTCCCGATGGTGCCGTCGTGGAAATACTGGTACAGCCCGACGTGCCGCTCCCCGTCCTTCGGGATGACCGTGACGAAGGTCATGGTGGGCGTGGCGTTCTTGTCGATCCAGGTACCGGAGTTCACGTACAGGGCCTTTTTCCCGTCGTGGGTCTCCGAGGGGATCATCC
>JAPXRK010000244.1:0-3334 GCA_033813575.1 Synergistales bacterium | reverse complement strand
GGCGATGATGATCCCGATACCGATCTGGGCAGCGGTCCTCAGACCTCCCGGCAGGGGAGGCTGTTCCTTCCCGGCCAGGTTCATGGCGGACACGGTGAACATGGCCCCTGTCAGGATACCGACCGGAAGGTGGAGGCGGTACCCCGTGAAGCCTCCGGCGAGAGCTGCGGCGGCCAGGATGGCATACCCCCGGGCCGAAGGCCTGTTTCTCCCGGGAGAGGGAGGAAGGTCGTCATCGCCTATATCCCCGATTTCCGCGGGGAGAGGGCAGACCCGGGAAAGGGCGCCCTGCGTCCTGCCTTCGTGCCAGGCGGTCCATTTCCGGCAGAAGACGGGGGTGGCCAGAATGGCGGCGAGAAGCCGGAACACCTGCAGTAGGGTAACGCTTGCCACGTCCGCGCCGAGGGACATGGAAAGAAGGGCCATCTCGGAAATGCCCCCGGCGGTGGAACCCAGGAATGCCGTGACGGGGGACAGGTCGCTCATGAAGTAGAGCAGTGTGCCTCCCGTAAGGGAAATGGCCAGCATTCCCGCCGAAATCGTAAGGGCGGGGACCGGGAGGTCCCGCAGGAAGCGGACCGAGGTGCGGGTCACCTTCTGTCCAACGTAGGTGCCGATGACAATGTTGCTGAACCACACCAGGTACCGGAGGGGGAACTCGGGATAGAAACCGGCCAGGTTCAGGGCGGCGGCGAAACAAAGAGACCCAAGCACGCCCGGGACGGGCAGCCTGAAGTGCCGGAAAAACAGATAGCCGCTGATTCCTGCGGCGAAGACGAGGAGAAGACCTGTCATGGGGGATAACCTCCGGATAAAATGTCAGAAATGGCGTATGACGAAGGACTCCTCCCCGCGTTGGGGGGGCTTCCCAATGATCGTCAATCGTGTGACCCGGGCGGAGGAGGGGCCCCGCCGCAGCCAGACCGCCATTTTCTCCAGGGATTCCCGTTCTCCCTGGGCCTGGACTTCCACGGAACCGTCGGGAAGGTTGCGGACCCATCCCGTGAGCCCGAGGGAAAGGGCAGTCCTGGCTGTCCAGTGGCGGAAGCCCACTCCCTGCACCCTTCCCTCAACGAGAAAATGATGCCGTTCCACCGTCAGGCGGATGCTCCCATAAGTCCCTCCAGGCGCTCGATCCTGGAAGAAAGGGCCGGGTGGGTGCTGAAGAGGCTGTCCTTCCCCTTCTTTTTCTTGAGGAGGGGGTTCACGATGTAGAGGTGCTGCATCCCCTGGCTCGCCCCCTTCAGCTCGGCGGTGTCGGCAGTGAGTTTCTTCAGGGCGGAGATGAGCCCTGCCGGGTTCCGTGTCAGTTCCACGGCCGAGGCGTCGGCCAGGTATTCCCTCTGGCGGCTCACCGCGAGCTGGATGAGAGACGCCAGAAGGGGGGCGATAATGGACAGGACGACGGCAACGATGGCGAGGATTGCCTGGGCCTGCCCGCCGCCCCGGGAATCGCGGCTCCGCCTTCTGCCGCCGAAGGAACTGTAGAACAGGCTCCGCCGGACCACGTCGGCCAGGAGGACAATGGACCCCACCATCACCGCCATGAGCATGGCGAACCGGATGTCATAGTTCCGCACGTGGGACATCTCGTGGGCCATGACTCCCTGGAGCTCTTCCCTGTTCAGCTTTTCCAGAAGCCCCCTGGTGATGGCAACGCTGGCGTGCTGGGGGTCCCTCCCGGTGGCGAAGGCGTTCATGGCCTCGTCCTCGATGAGGTACACCTTCGGCATGGGCATCCCTCCCGCGATGGAAAGCTCCTCCACCACGTTCCAGAGCTGGGGCGCCTCGTCGTGGGAGATCTCCTTCGCGCCGCTCGAAGCCAGGATCATGGAAGCGCCGAACCGCCAGGAGATGAAGAAGTACAGCCCCGCCACAGCCACGGCGATGATCACTCCCGTGAGCCAGTCGCCGCCCCAGTAGGCTCCGAGGGAGGCCCCGAAAAAGGCGAAAAGGACGGCCATGACCCCGAAGAGGAGGATGCTCATGTGCTTGTTGTGGTCGATCAGCTTGTTGAAGCTTGCCATGATCTCAGCCCCCTACCGGAAGGAAACGTCGACGGCGTTCCGCTCGGAAGCGTCGTCCACCGCCCAGAGGGGCCTGGAGCCGTAGCCAAGTTTCCCCGAAATAAGGTTGTTGGGGAAAACGGCAATGGCGATGTTGTACTCCTTCACCGCATCGTTATAGTACTGGCGGGCGAAGGCGATCTTGTTCTCAGTGGAGGCAAGTTCCTCCTGCAGGGCGAGAAAATTCCGGTTCGCCTTCAGGTCGGGGTAGTTTTCCGACACGGCCAGAAGGGACTTGAGCGCCCCGGTGAGCTGATTCTGCAGCGGGGCGGTTTCTTCCACCGTGGTGGCGGCGAGGGAGGCGCTCCGCAGGGCGGCGATCCGCTCGAAAATCTCCCGTTCATGGGTTGCGTAGGCTTTCACCGTCTCCACCAGGTTGGGTATGAGGTCATACCGCCTCTTGAGCTGCACGTCTATCTGGCTCCAGCCGTTGTCGGCATGGGCCTTCTTCCGGACAAGGGAATTGTAGATGTACACGGCGTAAAGTACTGCCGCCGCAAGAAGAGCGAGCAGGACATAGAGAATGTTCTCCAAGGAAACCCCTCCTTCACTGGGCAAATGGCTGATGCATGCCAGCATTATACCTTTTCTTCAGTCCAGGTACAGCGGGATCCGCTCCCTGAACAGCCTGATCAGTTTCCCGGTCACGGGTCCCGGCGTTCCGCCGCCGATCATCCTTTCTCCGACCTTCACTACCGGTGCCACTTCCTTCACGCTGCCGGTGATGAACGCTTCCGAGACGCATTCCAGCTCGTCGAGGTGGAGACATCGGAGTTCCACGTTCAGGCCGTTCTCCCGGGCGACCTCCACGATGATCTCCCTCGTGATGCCCCGGAGGACCCTGTGGTCCGGCGCCGTGATGAGATTGTCCCCAGCCACGGAGAAAAAACTGCTCGTGGCGGATTCGGTGATCTCGCCCCCGGGACAGTAGAGAGGTTCGAAAGTTCCCGGTTCACGATGGCAGAAGGGAATCATGTAGTTGATGCTCTTGATGTGGGGAAGCTCTCTTTCCTGGGGCAGAAGCGAAAGGGCCAGCCCTGATGAGTACACTTCTCCGGGAACGGGGGAGAGGGGAGAGAAGAGGATGAAGAATCGAGGATGGGGGAATGTGCCGTTCTCTTCGATGTCGCCCGCGGTGACGAAGGGCTTGGCGAGGCTGTCCCCGGGAATGCGGGACGCCCCCTCCCGAATGACGGCGGCCATGTCCTCCGGGGGCATGGGAAGGCTGATGCCGGAGAGCCGTGCCGACTCCGCAAGCCGCTCCAGAT
>JAPXRK010000243.1:0-3336 GCA_033813575.1 Synergistales bacterium | reverse complement strand
ACCTGAAGATCCCCAAGCGCAAGTATGATGAACGGAAAACCATGGTGGAGGAGTTCTGGCTGAAGGCGGGCGGCCTGATGAAATACATGACGGACGGGAATGTGTACAACATCGCCGACAGAAGGCGGGAGATGTTCGCCGTGGAATGGATGGAAATCTGGCCTACCGCTGGGTATCCGGTCCCCAACGCGGGAGATTCCGTGTTCGCCAGGGCTGTGGACGAAGCTCCCGGGGGCGAGTCCTCGCCTATACTGTGCTCTCTCTCCCCCTTCGCCCTCAGGAGAGCCCTGGAGAACATGCAGCGGTACCAGGAAGAGCTGGCGAAACTGAGCAAAGGTCTCAACCGGCTGAACCCGCCCCCGAAAGACCTGCCGAAGTACGCCTTCGACGTTGACCCGGTGGAGATCGAACGAACGGCCCTCCCCCTGTTCAAGGAGGCAGGGGACCTGCCCCTCATCGGCTTCGAGGGGACCCTTCCCTTCTCTGACAAGCACACGGCCTACACCGACGGCTCGAAGAGCACCTGGATCATCACCGGCGAAGGCGGTGCGAGGGGGTCCGTCTACGACGACACCTCCGGGACCATGACCACCTTCAGCGCCGCGTCGAAACCCGCCGGATCCGCGTCAGTCTTCGATGTGGGTGCGAAGCTGACAGACATCCAGGAGCTGGGGGACCGGCTGGACAAGGCAGCGGAGTTCGTCCGGGAGAAGGTGTTCAAGATGAGCGGCGGCAAGGAGAGCGAAGGGTCCGGCCCCTTCGGGGGGCCCTTTCAGGCGGCGGACATGCTGAAGAAGGGGCAGGAGACCATCGGCTTCCTCCAGGCGGCAGCGAACGTCAGGGGCGCCGGGTCGAGGATGTACGGCGAATACGTCACCCGGGACAGGGACCACCGGGTCATCGACCACGGCCTTGTCTACATCCGCCAGGTGGGGGGAGCGTTGCCCATCGAAAACTCTCCTGAGCTGGGGAGGGAGGTTCTGGTGATGAAGTCCCGGATCACGGGGGTCTCCACGAAGCAGATGTTCACCCAGTACAAGTTCAAGTTCGCCACGGTCAGGACACGGTAAGCTGCGGAAAAAAAGGTTTTCAAGGGCGATTTACAAGATTCTGATTTTTCCATATACTCGAAGCTGAACATTGGCGGGGAAGAGTCCATCTGCGCTCCCGGTGCCCGGGGGCCTGCCGCGAGAAAGGGAGGTGACCGGAATGACCATGCCTGGAGTCCGGAGGATCATCGCACTAGCCTTTGCGGTCTTCCTGCTGTCGGGGTTTGCTCCTCTTCGGTCGGAGGGGGCGGTGTGGTATGTGACCCAGAACGGTGCAGGAACGAAGCACGGAGGCTCGTGGACCAACGCCATGGGAGAGAGCGAGTTCGTCCAGACTTTAAAGCTTGTTCAGCCGGCGGGGACGGAATTCTGGATCGCCAAGGGGATCTACAGGCCCACCCCGGACCCGACCAACAGGGATGCCACGTTCGTCCTGAAGAACGGGGTGGCCCTGTACGGGGGCTTCGCCGGAAACGAGAACCTGAGGAAGGAACGGGACTGGAACGCCAACTCCACCTACCTTTCGGGGGAGATACAGGACGACGGGATGTTTTCCAACAACAGCTATCACGTGGTGTTCGCCGAGACCGGCACAGACGGTACGGCCGTACTTGACGGCTTCGTGATCACGGGAGGAAACGCGGACGGAACGTTTCTTCAGGATACCCACGGCGGAGGGATGATCAATTTCGGCGACCCCGGGATCGCCAACTGCACCTTCACCGGGAACAGGGCGCGGCTGGGGGGAGGGCTGTTCAACCAAGGCAGCGCCTCCGTGGTGACGGGATGCACTTTTCTTCAGAACACGGCCAGGGAGGACGGCGGCGGCATGTACAACACGTCCGGGAACCTTGCCATTACAGGATGCACATTTTACGGCAACGTCGCGCAGTATTTCGGCGGAGGAATGAAGAACCGGGGGAGCGATCCCGTTGTGGAGGGCTCCACGTTCAGGCAGAACATGGCCTTTTTCGGAGGCGGCGGCATGAGCAACGAGGAGTGCGGCGCCGTGGCGGTGAACTGCACGTTCTACAACAACCGGGCGGGAGTGATCGGCGGGGGGATGCACTCCCGGGACGGTTCCCCCAGGGTGACAAACTGCACCTTCTACAAAAACACGTCGGACCTCGTCGGCGGGGACCTCGGCAACCTCGGGACGAGCAGCCCCAAAATAAAGAACACCATCTTCTGGGGCGCCTCCATCGGGGTCATCCACGACCACCCCACGGCATCGCCCGTGCTGTCCTTCTGCGTCGTGCAGGGGGGGTATGCCGGCGGAACCTCCATCATCACGGCGGACCCGAAACTTGCCGATCTTGCCGACAACGGGGGCCGGACCTTCACATGCGCCCTTCTCGCCGGCAGTTCGGCCATTGACGCAGGGACCTCCGACAATGCTCCCTCGCAGGACCAGCGGGGCACGGCCCGCCCCCAGGGGTCGGGAGTCGACATCGGGGCCTACGAATCCTCCTTTGCCGCGCCCCCTTCGCCCCCTCCTTCCCCGTCTTCCTCCGGGGGCGGATGCTCGGCTGCCGGGGGCTCCATGCCGCTCGGCCTTCTGCTGTTGCTGCCGCTCCTGCTTATGAGACGCCCCTAGGCGGAAAGTGAAGACGACGGTTAATGACGAAAATCGAGAGGGAGGTGCCCGCACCTCCCTCTCTTGTATGCAGCGCTTTCCCTGTCTGGTTGCGTTGTTCTGCTCCCCTTCGGTTACGGCTCTGCAGAAGTCCTCAGGAAGAGGGCCGGGTCCACCGTTTTTCCATTCCGGAGCAGGTGGAAGGTCAACCCCGGCCCGGTACCCTCTCCCACAAGCCCGATCTTCGTCTCCGCTGTCACGGACTGCCCCGGTTTCACATAGAAGGTCCCCAGGCCGCCGCAGAAAGTGGCGAATTCGTCGCCGTGGCGGATGAAGACGGCGTTGCCGTACTCCTTCATCCAGCCGCTGTGGAGGACTGTCCCCGGGGCGGGGGCATAGACCGCTGTTCCAGGAGCTGCGGCCTCGAAAATGCCTGATCCCCGGGCGGTCCGGTTTGCTTCCGTCCCGGTGCGGAGAGGCCAGCGGGGATGGAAGGCGGTTTCTTTGGCCGAGGAAGGAGGGGCCTCCTTCCTTTCCGCTGCCCTGGATTTCTCCGCTCCGGCCTTCGCCTGCGGAAGAACCAGCACGTCACCGGCCCGGATGACGGATCCTTCGTTCAGACCATTGGCTTCCATCAGGTCGGCAAGGGAAATGCCCCCGTTTTTCGCGATCCGGTAGAGGGTGTCCCCTGCCCTGACAGTATATGTTCCT
>JAPXRK010000242.1:0-3340 GCA_033813575.1 Synergistales bacterium | reverse complement strand
AGTGGGCCGGTGGCTTCCTTCACGAAAACGATGGGGCCTCCCCCGGCTCCGGCGAACAGGCTGTAAATGTCCTCGACGCAGGGCGCTATGCCGGGGGATACGGCAACGTAGACATCATCGGAAGAGAAAGCGGGAAAGGAGAAGCAGAAGAGAAACAGGAACAGCAGAAAAAGACGGGCTGCCTTGAACACGGTACACACACCTCCATATTTTGCAACAGAGTTGCATTTTTTCAAGAATACCACCCGGCAAAACTATATGCAACCCGGTTGCAAAACAACGCAGTCCGCGGGAGCCTGAGTCTCTCTGCGGACTGCGTGGGGAACGGCGTCTGTATTGTGTTTTTTTCCTGCGGTTTCGAAGGTCAGGGGTATAGGCGGCGAATGGCCGCCGCCCGTTCCTCCAGGGGCTTCGCCTCTTCATTCCGTCCCGACTCCCGGTAGAGGGCGGCGAGGTTTTCCAGGGTGCCGGCCACGGAGGGATGGTCGGGGCCGAGATACCGCTCCTTGATGGCAAGGGCCCTTCTGAAATAAGCTTCCGACTGTTTTGCGTCCCCTTTTGCCCGGTTCAGTTCCCCCAGGTTGTGGATCACCGATGCCACTGATGGGTGCCCCTCACCGAAATTTTTTTCATAGACGGCCAGGGCCCGTATGAACAGAGGCTCCGCCGTCGTGACCTTTTTCTGCTCGAAGAGCAGGAGGGCCAGGTTGTTCAGCGAGGCTGCCACGTAGGGGTGCTCGGTGCCGAGAGTCTCGAAGATGGCGAGGGCGCGGCGGAACATTGACTCCGCCTGGTCGGGGCTGCCCCCGGCCTGGTACAGAAGGGCCAGGTTGTTCAGGCACATGGCCACGTTGGGGTGGTCCGTACCGAAATGCTTCTCGTAGAGAGCCATAGCCCGAAAGAACAGGGGTTCGGCGGCGGCGGCGTTTCCCTGTGAGCGGTAGAGTTCGGCGAGGTTGTTCAGCGGCGTGGCGAGGGCCGGGGCGTCCTTTCCGAGGGCCTTTTCGTAGGATTCTATGGCGCGCCTGTAGAGGGCCTCGGATTCGGCGTACCTGGCCTGAAAGTGGCGGAGCTGGGCGAGGTTGTTGAGGGTGGATGCGGTATCCGGGTGGTTCGGCCCGTTCCGTGCCTCGTGGATGGCCAGGGCACGGAGGTAGTACGGCCCGGCTTCGTCATACTGTCCGAGGCTGTGCCATGCGTTGGCGAGAAGTCCCAGAGTTGACGCCGCCTCCGGAGAGTCGGGTCCCGCTGTTTTCTCCGCTTCACCGAGGGCCTTCAGTCCCTCGGTGACGGCCTCGGAGAACATGCCGGACTGGTAGAGGGAGAGGGCATGCTGGTGGAGCGTTTCCCAGCTCCCTTCTTCTGCCCTCCCGGGCAGGCAGAAAACCTGCAGGAAAAGGAGCAGAGCGAGCACGGAAACGATTTTTCTCATGAGGGGCCTCCTTCCGGGAGCCTGGCTCCCGCGAAAAAAGGCGGCCCCGCCCGGGGCCGCCCCTGTTCTCTATCCGATGGTGCGTCCGAGGAAGGCGAGGAGGTTTTCCCCGAGGATGCCCCGGACGTCCTGTTCGCTCCAGCCCCTGGAGAGCAGCTCGGCGGTAAAGGACAGGCTTCCCGGGTAGCCCTTCACGCAGTCGTATTCCCTGGAGGGGCCGGGACCGGAAAAGTCCCGGGTCTCGTCGCAGAAATCGAAGCCGAAGCAGACGGTCCCCGGTCCTGTCAGCCGGACAATGCGGTCGGCATGGTCCGCCAGGTCTTTCCCGTCCACGGTCTTTTCGTCCGGGTTGGCGACGAAGGTGCTGCAGGAGTTCATGCCCTGGACGCCTCCCCGCTCTGCGAGCCGCGCGGTCTGGCTGTCGGTGAGGTTGCGCATCACCGGGGCGAGGGAGCGGCTGTTGGAGTGGGACGCCATAACGGGGCAGTCGAAGAGTTCGAAGACGTCCTCAACCCCTTCGTCGTTGAGGTGGCTGATGTCGAGGTACATCCCGAGGCGGAGGGCCTCCCGGAGGGCCCGGACGCCGAATTCCGTGAGCCCCCCCTTCCGCCCCTCCTCCGCCGGGTCGAAGAAGCACCCGTCGGCGGCGTAGTTCCTCCTGCTCCATGTGATGCCCACACCCCGGACGCCGAGCTCGAAAAAGATCCTGAGGAGGGAGAGGTCGTTCCCTATGGGGTCCAGCCCTTCAAAAGAGAGGAGAAGGGCAAGCTCTCCCCGTCCGTTGGCCTCCCGGATTTCGCCGGTGTTCCGGCAGAGGGAAAAGAGCCCCGGACTTTCCTCCATTTCGGCGTGGAGGGCGCTGATGTAGTCGAGAGACCTGCGGAGGCCCATCTCGGGAAGGTACCGGCCGCTCAGGAACAGGGAAGACACCACCAGGTCCACACCCGCCTCCCGGAGACCGGGAAGGTAGTGCCGCTCGATAACCCGCGTCTCTCCCCCCTCCCGCTTTTCCAGCACGAAGGGCAGGAGGTCGAAGTGGGCGTCCGCCACGAAAGAATTCCTGTGGAGCTCCGCCGCCCGGGTCAGAAAATCCGTTCCGCTGTTCATGGGATCATTCTCCTTTTCGATGAAGCCCGTCACTGCCGGGCGAAGAGATGGGCGTACTCCGCCAGGGAGTGCCTGATATGCCCGTCCCTTCCGGAGACGGGTTCCGCACCTGCCATGGAGTTGAGCACCGCCTCCTCCGTGGCCTCGGCTGCGGCACGGAAGGCGAGGTTGATATGGTTTTCGTTGAGCATGGAGAGGGAGACCAGGGGCGCCGTTTCGTGGTGGCGGAAACGGTTCGCCGTGGTGAAGGCGAGGGCGATTTCACCGCTGCCGCTGCCGATGAAGGCCCCGGTCCTGGTGATGCCAACGGACGCCCTGCGGGCGACCCGGCCGAGCTGGCGCTCCGTGAGAGGGATGTCCGTGGCGATCACGGCGATGATGGACCCCTGCTCGTCCTGGGGCGGGTGGATTTTCCCGATGGCGGGGCCGATGTGCCGCCCGTCCACCCGGAGGTCCTCCAGCTGGCCGTAGTTGGAGAGGACGAGGACTCCAAGGGTGAAGGAGGCCCCTTCTACTTCGAGAATCCGTGAGGCGGTGCCGATGCCGCCCTTGAGCTGGTGGCACGACATGCCCCTGCCCGCCCCGACGGCCCCCTCCTCAAAGTCCTCCGACGCCGAGGCGAGGGCCCGGAGCACGTGCTCCTCCCGGACGGCAAAGCCCCGTATGTCGTTGAGGAAGCCGTCGTTGCACTCGCAGACCACCGGATTGACCGTTCCCGTCTCCCGGCCGATGTCGGGGTTGTCCCCGAGCATGTACCGGACGAGGGCTTCGGAAGCCGCTCCCACGGCAAAGGTGTTGGTG
>JAPXRK010000241.1:0-3367 GCA_033813575.1 Synergistales bacterium | reverse complement strand
ACTGAGCCCTCGGCGGCACGGGGACCGAAGCCGCATCTTCCACGGCCCGCAGGAACGCGATGACGTGGCTGAAAGAGCAGATGCCGCAGATGCGCTCCGAAAGATAGATAACCTGGATCGGGTTGCGGTCCCTGGCCATGAACTCGATTCCTCTGTGGATTGCTCCGGGGCGGACCGTGGCGCCCACGATCTTTTCGCCCTCGAGGTCCAGCCAGGCGGTAACGGGTTCTTTCAGGCCGACATGCACCGGACCTATGGGAACTGTATATTTTTTCTCCATGACTTCCCCTCCTAGGAAAGCTCCCGCACGTCGTTCGCGGAAGGCCCGGTCTCGTCCCTGCGCCATGGCTTGATGGACTCGTCCCAATCCTCGGGAAGGAAGACGAGAGCCTTGTTCGGCAGGCCGTCAAAGTCCACGCCGAACATTTCGCGGGTCTCCCGCTCGCTGTACTCCACCCCGGGAATCCGAGAGAAAAGGGACGGCATGACGAGGTCTTTCTTGTCC
The DNA here is from genome assembly GCA_033813575.1 of Synergistales bacterium. Taxonomy (GTDB): domain Bacteria; phylum Synergistota; class Synergistia; order Synergistales; family Aminobacteriaceae; genus Aminivibrio. The sequence continues at coordinate 2,862 of JAPXRK010000241.1, read as the reverse complement.
ACCGGAACGGCAACGGCCACGCCGATGCGGTTCCGTCTCCCGGCAACCTGGAAAAGGGTGAAGTGATAGTATAGAGTCACCACGTCCCCGTCGTCGTTTCCGGAAATAATGTGGAACTGGGGAAAATCGAATTCGGCCAGGGTGTCCACGAAATCAAGGAAACGGTCTTTTTCAACCTTCGCCCAGATGTCATGATGGCACACGGTATCGTCCTTTCCGGCTTTCCTCTCACGGACTTCGAGTACCGCTTCCTCCCCGAAGACGGAACGGATGCGGTCCGCGACTTCAGCCGAAGATTTTGCAACCGTGGTATTGTCCACGGAATTCATAGGAAATCTCATTATTGCCCCTCACCCGCTTTCTGAAGGTCGCCCCTGAGGCGTTCGAGCTTCAGCACTGCCTTGGCTACCCCTTCGATGATCGCTTCGGGCCGGGGCGGGCATCCGTGGACGTAAACATCCACCGGAATGATCCTGTCCACCGGACCTACGAGATTATAGGATTTGTAGAACACGTCTCCGGAGGCTCCGCAGTTTCCCACAACCACGACCGACTTCGGGTCAGGCATCTGGTTGTAAATCCTGAGAAGCTTTTCCTTCATGAACTTTGTCACGGGACCCGTGACGATCAGCACGTCCGCATGACGGGGCGTCCCCACCAGCTTCATGCCGAGCCGTTCGATGTCGTACCTCGGGCTGATGGTGGCAACAATTTCGATGTCACACCCGTTGCACGAACCGGAATTGCAGGTGGTCACCCACAGAGATTTCGGCAGGATTTCCAGGTATTTTTCGAGCTTCAACATGGGCCGACCTCCTACACCAGCAGAATGAACACGGCCATAAATGCGACGGAAAGGACGTAATATCCCAGAATATCAGTCGCTATGCCTGTGTGCATTCCGAGAAGCCCTTTGTAAAACGGTTCAAGGGCCTTTCTGTAGCCCCAATATGCGGAGGAAGCGGGAACGGAAAGTTCCGCCCCGTCCTCGGGGACCTCGTTTCCTGACCAGTAGATTTCATCCTGGTCGGTACCTTTTTTGAAATCAGACCTGCCCTGGGCGCGCAGCCAGAGAATGTAAAAGGCCGCCACGGCGAAGAAGAGAATCCACGCCCCTACGTCCCAGTAGCCGAATCCGGTGTAGACCTTTCCCATCACATTCCACCTCCCATGATGGCGCCGATGTATCCGCCCTGGTCAACGAGAGCCCTGGCCGCCGGCTCCACAAGGTTGGAAAGAGTCCAGGAGGGGAACAGGGTGGCGCCGAGAACGGCGACCGTCAGTACCGCCATTCCTGCCAGCATGGCGGGAGGAACTTCCCGGACATGGAGAAGACTGTTCTTCTCGGGGCCGAGGAACGCCGTCTGGAAGACCTTGACGAAGGACGCCAGGGTAAGGACGGAGGTCATGATAGCTACCACGGCAAGAGACGGGTGAACGGCGAAGGACGACTCGTAGATAAACAGCTTGGAGACGAACCCGTTGAAGGGGGGAAGTCCGGAGATGGCCGCCGCCGCTATGACGAACATAAAGGTGGTATAGGGCATCTTCCTTGCAAGCCCGCCGAGTTCATTGAGATCCCTCTTGCCTGTGGCGTAATAAACCGCGCCTGCGGCAAGGAAGAGAAGGGCCTTGTACATCGTGTAGTTGAAGATGTGGAACACGCCGCCCTTGATGGCGGTGAAGCCGTAATCGGCCATGCTGCGGGCGTCGCCGAGGACGAGAAGTCCCACTCCAAGGCCCAGGAGCATATACCCCACCTGGGAAACGGAATGGTATCCCATCAACCTTTTGATATCATGCTGGACCACCGCCATGGAGACGCCGAAGAACATGGAGGCGAGGCCAAAGATGATGATCATCCAGGGAACGAAGGTGCTGCCCATGGCCACTCCGTAGATGGAGAAGCATACTCTCATCAGACCGTAGAGCGAGGCCTGGCTTACCGCCACCAGCAGGCAGGTCACCCCTGTGGGTGCTTCGGCATAAGCATCCGGAAGCCACATATGCATGGGGAAAGAACCGCACTTCATGGCCAGCGTGCCTATAAGGAAGACCAGGGCCAGCTTCTCCATGAGGCCGAACTTGAGCAGGCTGCCGATGGCCGCCATGTTCAGGGCATTGTATTTGCCGTACAGGCAGCCCGCCGCGATCAGGAAGACCATGGAGCTCACTTGCGAGATGAGGGCGTATTTGAAGCTTGCCTCCACCGCCTCCGCTCTGTCGCGCCAAAAGGCTACCAGGCCGAAGGTGGCGATGGAAGAAATCTCTATGAAGATGAAGAAGTTGAAAAGGTCTCCCGTCACCATCATGCCCAGCATGCCGAGGGTGAGAAGGAAGTAGAGGGAGACGAAGCGGCCCAGGCCCGTGAATTTCTCCATGTAGTTCATGGAGAAAAGCGCTCCGGCAAGGGAGGCGATGGCGCCGCATACAGCCATGAAGGCGCTGAAGGAGTCCACCTCCATGATGATGCGGATTGGAAGGGCCATGCCCGAGGGCAGGGTAAGATTGAAACTTTCTCCGCCCATCACGTAGACGGCCGTTCCTCCGGCGAGAACATGCCTCCAGAGCAGAAGAGCGATAACAAGGACCAAAGAGGAAAGTCCTGCCAAGAGAACGTTTCTCGCTGTTTTCCCCGCCTTGGAGACGAGAGGGGCGATAAAGGCACCGAAGAGAGGGACAATCAGCAACAGCGCGGGAAGGTGATCGCTCCAGTTCATCCTCTCAGCCTCCTTATTTCGTCCACATTAAGGGTCCCGTAATGCCGGTAGAGAAGTATAATGATGGACAGAAGCAGAGCCGTGGTGGCCAGGGCGATGACGATGGCGGTCAGGGTCATTGCCTGGGGTGTCGGAAGCACCA
>JAPXRK010000240.1:0-3368 GCA_033813575.1 Synergistales bacterium | reverse complement strand
AGGTAATGGCCCTGCCGTACCACATCTACGTCCTCGCCACGGCGGGAACGTTCATCGAAGAAACCCGCCCCATACAGTACGGAACGGTTCTCGTCCTTCTTCTTCTCGTCCTGGGAATCTGCTCCGTGGGGATATTCATGCGGTCCCGGCTTCGCCGGAGGATGCGCCGATAAGAGGGGGAGAACAATGGAAAAAATACAGATCTGCGCGAAAAACGTGAATCTCTATTACGGGGCGGCCCGGGTGCTGAAGGACGTCTCCGCGGACATCCTGGAAAAAAACGTGACGGCCCTCATCGGGCCTTCAGGCTGCGGGAAAAGCACGTTCCTGAGGTGCATCAACAGGATGAACGACTTTATCCCGTCCGCCCGGTTCGAGGGAGAAATCCGCATCGACGGCACCGACATCTACGGAAGGGGAACGGACGTGATCGCCCTCCGGCGGAAGGTGGGCATGGTGTTCCAGAAACCCAACCCGTTTCCCATGTCCATCTATGACAACGTGGCCTACGGTCCGCGCCTTCACGGCATCCGGAACAGGGAAAAGCTCGACGAAATCGTCCGGGGCAGCCTCACCGGTGCCGCACTGTGGGACGAGGTGAAGGATAAGCTCAAAAGTCCCGGCACGGGCCTCTCCGGAGGACAGCAGCAGCGGCTCTGCATTGCCCGGGCCATTGCCACGGAACCGGCCGTCCTGCTCATGGACGAGCCCACGAGCGCCCTGGATCCCCTGGCCACCGCCCGCATCGAAGAGCTGGTGAGAGAGCTCAAGAAGAACTATACTGTGGTCATCGTGACCCACAACATGCAGCAGGCTGCCCGCATTTCCGACAGGACGGCGTTCTTTCTCCTGGGGGACCTCGTGGAGTACGACAGCACGCCGAAGATGTTCACGTCGCCCGGGGACAAGCGGACGGAAGATTATATCACCGGAAGGTTCGGCTAGGGGCCGAGGGGGGAGGACGAGCACATGAACGAAATCAACCTGAGAAAACAGCTTGAAGAAGACCGGGGAGAGCTGAAGCGAATGATCCTCCGGCTCGGGAGGATGGCGGAGGAAGCCATTTCCAGGGCGGTGTGGGCCCTCAAGAACCAGGACACGGCCGTCGCCCTGTCCGTCATCGAAAAGGACGACGAACTCGACGAGCTGGCCGAAGGAGTTGACAGCGCCTGCATGCACTTCACCGCCAGGTACCAGCCCCTCGGAGAGGATCTCCGGGCCGTGACGTCCATCATGCACATGGCCATAGACCTGGAACGGATAGGCGACTACGGCGGCAACATCGCCAAGGTGGCCCTCGACCTGGCCGACAAGGAGCTCATCAAGCCCCTCATCGACATTCCCCGCATGGTGGAAGCCCTCTCCTCCATGGTGGAAAAGGCGCTCACCGCCTTCGATACCGGCGACGCGGAGGAGGCGAAGGCAGTGTTTCCCATGGACGATCTCCTGGACGACCTGGAAAAGCAGATCATGAGGGAACTGCTGCTCCTGATGATGGAAAACCCCCAGCGGATCGGCCAGGCGACCCAGCTCCTGAATGTTGCGAGGACCCTGGAGCGGGCGGGGGACCACATCACCAACGTGGCGGAGCGGGTGGTCTATATCTGCACCGGCAAAACCGTGAAGGCCTCCGCTTTTCGGCGCCCGAAGGAGCGATGAGCCGTGCCCGGACAAAGGATTCTCATTGTGGAGGATGAGGAGGCCATTGTGGAGGTCGTGTCCCAGGCCCTGCGGCGCCACGGGTATGAAACGGCCTCAGCCGCCGACGGCGACGATGCTCTTGAGAAAGTCTTCTCCCTGAGGCCCGACCTCGTGATCCTGGACCTGATGCTGCCGAAGATGGACGGGTGGGAAGTCTGCCGGAGGCTGAAGGCTGACCGTAAGACGGCTTCCGTTCCCATCCTCATGCTCACCGCCCGGAGAGAAGAGCGGGACGTGGTGGAGGGGCTGGAAATAGGCGCAGACGACTACATGAAAAAACCCTTCTCCCTGGCGGAACTGGCCGCCCGGGTCAAGGCGCTCCTCAGGAGGTCCGGTTCCGGCGAAGGAGGCAGGGTCGTGGAGGACGGCGACCTCCGCATTGAAACGGACGGAGAGACGGCACTGCTCCGGGGGGTGCCCCTGGATCTCAGCCCCACGGAATTCCGCCTGGTCGAAGCTCTGGCCAGGAGGATGGGGCGCGTCGTTCCCAGGGAGGAGCTGCTGTCCAAAATATGGAGCTTCTACGGCGGGGACACCAGGACGGTAGACGTCCATATTTCCCGGCTACGGAAGAAACTGGACGACGGAAAACGCCCCGCCCTCGCGGTCAATTCCCTCCGGGGAAGGGGCTACCGCCTCATGTGGGAGGAATGACGGCCGTGCTGACCCTGAAGAAAAAGGTGATTCTTCTTGTGGCCTCGGTGGTATTCTGTGCCTTCGGCATCAGCTGGGGCCTCCTCTACGGCGTGGTCCGGAACGGAATCGTCAGCCAGAGTAGAATGGAACTTTCCCGCCAGACGGCCTTGCTGTCCGTCTCCCTGTCGAAGGAGGGGGTGTCCGGTTTTCTGAAGGATCTCGCCCGGTGGGAGGGAATCCTGAGGGGGAGGGTCACCCTCGTGGATTCCCGTGGCGCCGTCCTCGCAGACACGGAAAGCGACCCGTCCGCCATGGACAATCACCTCTCCCGGCCCGAGGTGAAGGAGGCCCTGTCCGGAGGCGAGGGGACGGCCCTGCGGTACAGCACCACCACGAACATGCACTACCTTTATTTTGCCAGGAGAATTTCCCTTGACGGGGAACGGACGGCGGTCATCCGGTCCGCCTACCCCCTGGAACATCTTTCAGCCGCCTTCGCCGAGACCCGGAACAGGTTTCTTCTCTATCTTCTCGTCGCCGTGGCGCTGATCGCAGCCTTCGGCGCCGGATCGGTCCGCCTCTTTTTCCGCCCTCTCGACAGGATCGTCGAGTCGGCGGGCAAAATTGCCCAGGGGGAGGAAGTCCGCTTTCCCCTCATGGCCGAGCCGGAGCTGCAGCGGCTTTCCAGCGCCTTGGACGGCATGTCCGCCCAGCTCAGGGGAGCCCTCGGGGAACTGCGGTCCGAGCGGGAAGATCTCTCCCGGATCGTTACCGCCCTTCCGGTGGGGGTTGTCCTGCTCGACGACGGAAGAAGGGTCCGCTACATGAACGGAGTCGCGGCACGGCTGCTTGCCGTCCGGGGGGACGTGCCCCCGGGAACACCGGTGGAGCGGATGCTTCCCTCCGGGGAGATGTACGGCCTCGTCCTTTCCGCCCTGGAAGGAGGGGAGGAGAGCAGGGTGTTCGACCTGCCCGAACTTGACGGACGGTGCCTCGGAATAGCCTCCAGGAGGACGGCGACGGGAGTGCTC
>JAPXRK010000239.1:0-3382 GCA_033813575.1 Synergistales bacterium | reverse complement strand
GAAGGGAATGGCTTCCCTGACCGTCTCCTGGGGGGTGCACCCCATGATCTCCGACGTGGAGTACAGGGCCACGCCCACGGGGGGTGTCATGATCCCGGCGGTCAGGGTGGTCATCATGATGACCCCGAAATGGACCGGGTCGATGCCGAGCCTGGAGATCACCGGAATGAACACCGGCGTTAGGAGCATGGCGCAGACCGTGGTCTCCACGAACATCCCGGCGAGGATGAGCAGCACGATGATCAGAAACAGGAGAAGGTAGCTGTTCGACGTGATGCCGATGAGGAATTCGGCGATGGTCTGGGGAACCCGCCCGTAGACGATGGCGTACCCGAAGGTTCCGGACAGCCCGAGGATGAGCATGAGGACGCCGATGTCCACGGCGCTCTGCTCCACAGCCTCCAGGAAGCTCTTCCAGGTCATCTCCCGGTAGATGAAGACGCCGACGAAAATGGCATAGGCCGCCGCAAAGGCCCCCGCCTCGGAGGGGGTGAACAGGCCGAAGCGGATTCCGGCGATGAGGATGACGGGGAAGATCAGGGCGAAGGTGTTTTCCCACAGGGCCGACACGACCTCCCGGGCGTTCGGTTTCCTGGCGCCGTCGGGCGCCACGTATCCCCGCCGCTTCGCCGTGAAGTTCACGGTGAACATCATCATGGCCATCATAAGCAGCCCGGGGACGACCCCTCCGACGAAGAGGCGGCCGATGGAGACCTCTCCCACGGAGCCGTAGATGATGAAGCCCATGCTCGGCGGGATGGTGCAGGTGATCATGGCCGTGAGTCCGTTCACCGCCGCGCCGTAGCCCCGGGAATACCCCTGCCTGATCATCTCGGGACCGAGGATCCTGCACTCCATGACGGCGTCGGCGTTGGCCGAACCCGACACTCCGCCCATGAGGGTGCTCAGGATGACGCTCACCTGGGCGAGGCTGCCCGCCATGTGTCCCACGAGAACCCTGGACAGCTTCACCAGTCGGGAGGTGATGCCCGTGGCGTTCATCAGGTTGCCCGCGAAGATGAAGAGAGGAATGGCCAGGAGTGTGAAGCTCTGGGTCTGGGCCACGATGCGCTGCACGGAGATGGAGATGGGGATGTTGGGCGTGGCCAGCATGAAGACGAAGCCCGCCAGCCCGATGGCGAAGGCTACGGGCATGCCGAGGAAGAGGAGCGCCAGGAAAACGCCGACGAGAAGAAGCATTCCGTCCTCCCCCTTCCTACGCCACGTCCCGTCCGCCGCCCCGGAGGGTTGACGGAAAGTCGGTGATCTGCAGATAGAGCCTGACGCCCGTGGAGATGGCCATAAGCAATGCGCTCACGGGAAGGGACGCGGTGACGAAAGAGTAGCTCAGGGTGATGTTCTGGAACTGCCGTTTGAAGTTGGAGATGCAAAGGGGAATTCCGTAGGCGATGAGCACAAGCAGGAAGAGGATGATGACCACAGACCACGTGATGGCGATGGTCCTTTGCGTCTTCAGGGGAAATTTCGACGTCAGGAAATCGACATTGATCACCCTGTTTTTCCGGATCCCCACGTCCGCCCCGAGGAAGGCCCCCCAGGCGAACAGGAGGAGGGATATGTCCACCGCCCAGTTGATCGGCTTGCCGACGAACCTCCCGATGGCGGAAACGAAGATCAGGACCGTGATGGCGCAAAGGGTGAAGGAAATGAACCGCTCCTCGATCGTGCAGACGCGGCGGTAGCTTTTTTTCAGAACTTCAAGCATGTCCGTGTGCAGCCTCCTTCCGGCGCCGGAAAAAAAAGGGAAAGGCAACCGCCCCGGAAAGGCGGCGGCTGCCGGAGAATCGAACCAACGGCGCAGGATATTCCGGCCGGAAATTATTCCTTGCCGATTTCCTTGTAGATGGCCTTCCGCTGCTCGGCGAAGCCCAGTTCGTCGTAGGCCGCCTCGGAAGCTTTCTTGAAGGCCGCCAGGTCCACTTCCACGACCTCCATGCCTTCCTTCACCATCATGCCCTCGAAAACGTCGGACTTCTCGATGACTTCGGCGGCCGTAATCTTTCCCTGCTTCTCGAACTCCTCGAGGAGAAGGGCCTGGTAGGACGCGGGAAGGGTGCTGAACCACTTCTCGCCGACGATGAGACCGTTGAGGAGCTGGAAGTGGGCGGTCTTGTTGATGTACTTCAGCACTTCGTAGACCCTCAGGCCGTAGCTGGCGGAATGCTGGGCCTCGCAGCCGTCGATGGCCTTCTGCTGCACGGCGTTGTAGACGTCGGTCCATCCCATGGTGACGGGGGTGGCGCCGAGGGCGGCCACGGACCGGGACCATGCGGGAGCGCCGGGGGTCCGGATGCGGACGCCCTTGAGGTCTTCAGGCTTTTTCACGGGCTTGTTGGTGAGGAAGTGGCGGGCGCCGTCGAACCAGTTGAAGGAGAGGACCCGGATGCCGTTTTCGTCCGCCAGCTTTTTGACGTTCTCTTTCCAGAAGTTCGTCTGCTGGACCTTCATGACCTCGTCGTAGTTGTCGGCGAAATAGGCCATGCCGACGATGCCGATGTTCTTCACGTAGTTGGCCATCCGCCCGGCGTCGGTGACCACCGCCACGTTGACGCCCTGGATCGCCTGCTCGATGACGTCCTCGTCGCTGCCGAGCTGGGCGCTCGGAAATACCTTCACGGTCATCTTGCCGCCGGTTCTTTCGCTCACCCTCTTCGCGAGGGCATAGAACCCCTGGCAGAAGGGATGGGAATCGGCGAGCTGGGTTGACACCATGAGCTCGTAGGATTTCCCGTCCCCCTCCACCTCGGCGGCCAGGACCGTGGCGCCGGAAGCGAGGATCGCAAGGCAGACCAGCAGGAACAACGCTCTCTTCATGATTCATTCCTCCCTGAGTGTATTAATTACGGGCCGTGGGGCCGGTAATCCGGACGATGGGTTCTCGGGGGCAATCACCCCGGCGGAGAACCTTTTTCAGGAACGGGAACAGCTCGAATCAAATAGTCAAGCAATTCAAAGTAGCCCGAATGGGCGGTCTGATATGTTAGTATCTTAGGCATCGGGCGGAATTTTGTCAAGATATGTGCGGGCCCGGAGACGATGTCCTGGACCGCCCCCCGGAAAAGAAAAATCAGGAAAAACTATTGACATTGATAGGTTATGCTGATATAAAGTGAACAACTTTTTTTTCGGGGAGCTGCCGTAAATGAACTCTGTGTGTCTTTTCTGGAATCTGGGTACGGGATCATCTTCCTCCTCCTCTTCCGGCTGGTCCGGAAGGGCTGGTCTTCCCGTGCCGGCAGGGAAGGCGATGCAGCCTTAGACAAAGACACCGCGACGGGAAGCGCAGGAATCGATCGCAGGAAATACAGGCCGGAAGGGATTTCCCTTCCGGCCTTTTTTCATTTCGAAGGAGGGATACACC
>JAPXRK010000238.1:0-3388 GCA_033813575.1 Synergistales bacterium | reverse complement strand
CATCAAGGACGTCATACGGGAGGGAATCTCGAGGATGCAGGACGAATGCCTGGTGCGGCCCTACATCACCGGGGGGGACATCTTTCACGAAGGGGGCTTTCCGGCGTCTCGGCTCTTCATCCTCTTCGAAAAAGTCCGGAAACCCGCGCCGGAAGTGTACGACAAGGGAGTGCTTCTGCTGCCAGTGGACGGGGGGAGACACATCCCCGGGGTCAAGAGCGTCGATTACATGTTTTCCTACACCGGGTACGGCAAGCGCCACGACGCCTACGAAATCCTCTACTGCCCCGACGGGGAGATCACCGAGGCCGCCCACAGCACCTTCTTCCTCTACAAGGGCGGAACGCTCGTCACCGCGCCTCTTTCGAGGGTGCTGAAGGGGACCACGAGGGACATCATCCTGCAGCTGGCTCGGGAAAAGGGAATGAAGGTGGAGGAACGGTGCCCCCTGGTCTCGGAACTTCCGGAAGCGGACGAGGCTTTCATCACGGGATCGGTGAAGGAAGTGGTGCCCGTGGTGCGGATCGGCGACCAGGCGGTGGGCTCCGGGAAACCCGGCCCGGTCACCCGGATGCTCCATCACACCTTTCTCGAGGAGATCGTCCGCTGGCTGGAGTAAGCAGGTGAAGAAACACCGCCGCGGCAAGGAGATCCGCGCTTCCGCCGGGGCTGAGATTGTACCGCGTGAAGAGGCCGTTCATTTCGATGACGGCCTCTTTTCCTTCTTTCGACGACATTCCGCCCAGATCCAGGGCATGTACCGCCCGTTCCCGGACGATCCGCTCCCCTTCCCTGCCTCCCCTGGAGAGAATGTTCGTGTCTTCCACCACGGCCATGAGGGCAAGCAGCCCGTCCACCATGGCGTCGTTCAGGGAAAGGCCTTTTGCCAGAGACGAACGGAGCGCGGGGAGGCCCGTTCCAGTCACCGAGGGAAAGCCTTTTTCCGCCTCCCCCCGGATACCCGTGATCCCTTCGCTTAGGTAGAACCGCTCCCCTGCCGTGAGGGGGCGCCCCTCCTCTCTTCCCTTCAGGGAGGCAAAATCCCGCTCCGTGAGGTCCCGGACGATTTCGCCCCCCCGGGAGGCGCACGCGTCCGGCGAAAGGAGAATTCCCTCCTTGGCGAGCATGCCCGCCGACGCACAGAGAATCCCGAGGGAAAAAATCAGCCCCTTATGGGTATTGATGCCCTTTGTGGCCGAAAACATCCTCCGCTCCGCCCTAATCCCTTCCTCCCGGAGGGAGGGGAAAAGTTCCGCTGGGTCATCCCCGCAAAAAGCGGCCCCCAGCCTGGCAAACAGCTCCCATGCAGGAGCGAGGGCAGCCGCGGACGCGAGGAAGATGAAATAGTCCATGTCTTTATGAGCTCCCCGGGACAACGGTGTCACCAGCCCGGGTTTGGGGAAGGCGGCCGCCTCGAACAGCACCGCTTTCCGGGCGGCTTCGGCTACGAAGGCTGCAGGGTACTCTCCCGGAACGCCGCCGGGCAACGCGAGAACTTTCTCCACCGAGGACCGGATCTCCTCAGGGCCGTGAGCTCTCCCTACGACGCATTCAGTGGCCCTGCGGCCGCAGACGAGGCACCGCCTCGGCCGAAGCCCCAGGGTTTCCCTGCCCACTTCCCGGCAGAAAGAGTCCATGATGTCACCGTCAACGAGGCAGCCCCTGGGGTGCTCCTCCTCGAACTCCACCGCGGCCGCTTTTACAGCCCTCCCGTCCCCCCGGACTGTGCAGAATCCCTCGGGCCCGTCGGACCGGACGGCATATTCCATGGCCCCCAGGGGGAATCCCCGGCTGCCGAGATGAAACACCAGGTCCCTGAAGAGCCCCTCCGCCATCCGGTCAAATCCGCCCTCCAGGCGCAGGGGAGCAGGCATCCGGAGGGTGAAGGAGAGGACCGACCACCCCGCGGGGAGGGATGTTGCCAGAATCCTCCTCCGGTTCCAGCGTTCCTCCCGGGCGTCAAGGACGGAACCGTTCATGCCTGCCAACGTCCCTCTCCATGGCCGTCCCGGGCCGGGCCCGGAGCGTGCGTTCCAGGACACCCCGGTCCTGGACCTTTACTGCGGCCCCCGCGTCCTTCACTGCCTTCATAATCCATTCTCCCTTCGGGCCCTGCGGCCCATGTTTCTTCTAGTGCCGGGAACCGCTCGTCCGTATCCTCTCCAGTACGGGAGCGGCTTCTTCCGATTCCAGCCACTTCGCCGTCACCGCCGGAACGAGGGCCATCGCCTCTCCGAACCGCCCTTCCCGGATCAACGTCCGGACCCTGGAAGCGCTTACCGCGGAACCATCTCTCTCGAACCGGGGCATTTCCCGGACCTCCACAGGGGGGTATTCTTTCCCCCCTGCCGGGAGGATTTCCTTCATCATGCGATTATAGACCGATGTCACCGGGCAGAAGGGTTCCGTTCCAACGAACCGGGCACCGATGCCGAGGGGGGGAGCCACGTGCCGCCGGAACATCTCCAGGTCGAGGGCGGCGTAGAGCTCGGTGATCTTCCGGGAATCGCCGCCCGCCGGGATCCTGGAGAAATAGGCCGGGAAGGTCGCGGACGAGATGACGTAGGGCCCCCCGGGCAGCACCGTCACGTTCGCCAGATCCGCCATTCCCTCCCTGACAAGACGCAGACGGACGTCAAAGGGGAAGAGAGAGCGGTCCTCCTCCACCACAAGGACATAGAGCCACGGACTCACTCCGGCGGCGTACTCCAGAAGTTTCCTGTGCCCCAGGGTGAAAGGGTTGCAGTTCACCACCGCGGCGCCGGCTCCGCCGTTTTTTCCCTCGGCGAGCTTCGCCATCCTCTCCTTCCAGCTTTCTATTCCCTCGGCCCCCCATTCCAGCAGTGCAGCTCCCAGACCGGACCGTTCCACCACCGCCTCGGCGAGGAGAGAGAACCCAAGCTCCCGAAATAGCCGGGCCTCATGGGGCTTCGAGTAGAGGAACACCTTCCGCAGTCCCCGTTGCACGGCCTTTTTCAACAGGGCCGACGTCACCGCCGCGGCGGCTCCTTCGCCCTCCATCTCCCGGGCGACGGCGATGCCCTGGAGAATGTTCCCCGCCAAGGCTCCCGTTGCGACAAGCCGATCATCCCGGAAAAAGCCGAGGACCATGTCCTCGCCCCCGGGAACCGAGAGATCCCGGGATGCGAGCAGGACGGCCCGCTCCTCCATGTCTTTCTTCGTGTCAAGAATGCGTTCCTCCAGCCCGAACAAGGGCTCCTCCTCCTTTCCGGGACCTTAGGGAACCGCCTTCACCATACCTCCGTCGGCGAGGATGGTCTGCCCGGTGATGTAGGTGTTCGCCTCCGATCCCAGGAAGACGGCGAGCCTGCCGTACTCCGCCGGTTCCCCGTACCGTCCCAGGGGAATGCGGGAGAGGGCGGCCCTG
>JAPXRK010000237.1:0-3388 GCA_033813575.1 Synergistales bacterium | reverse complement strand
ACCTTGTGGTATGCACTTTTCTCTCCGTGGTCCTGCGCTACAGTTTCTCTTTCATGACGGCCAACGCCGACCAGGTGACCCCCTACCTTCTTTTCCCCATGAGCTATGTCTACATGGTCATACCCCTTACGGTGGCTTTCATGGTCCTCTTCCTCGTGCTGGACACGGTAAAGCTCCTTGGCAACCTTGCCGGAAGAGGGGATAGTTCCTCTTCCGCCGGGAGGTGAGGGGCCATGCTCTGGATAGCCGGTCTTTTCGGCGTTTTCCTTTTGGGAATACCCATTTCCTTCTCCCTGGGGGCCACAACCCTCGCGGGGCTGCTCGGCATGGGGCTTCCCCTTGAAGTCATCGTCCAGAGGATGTTCACCGGCATCGACAACTTCGCCTTCGTGGCCATCCCCCTCTTCATCCTCGCCGGGAACCTGATGGCCGTGGGCGGTATTTCGAAGCGGATCACAACCTTCTCGGAAGCCCTCGTCGGGCACTGGCCCGGCGGGCTCGGCATGGTGGCAATCGTCGCCTCCATGATTTTCGCCGCCGTCACGGGTTCGGCCATAGCCGCCACTGCCGCCATCGGCGCGCTGCTCATCAGCGAGATGATCTCCAAGGGGTATTCCCGGGCCTATTCGGCATCCCTCGTGGCCACGGCGGGATCCATCGGGCCCATCATTCCGCCGAGCATCCCCCTGGTGGTCTACGGCGTCATCGTGAGCAGCTCCATCGCGAAGCTCTTCATGGGCGGCGTCATCCCCGGGCTCCTCATGGGGGTTTTCCTCATGATCGCCAACTGGCTCATCAGCAAGCGGAGGGGCTACGTGGGCCGGGAAAAACGGGCCTCGGCAACGGAACTGCGCCAGGGCCTGAAGGACGCCGTTCTCGCCCTTCTCATGCCGGTGATCATCATCGGGGGCATCGTGGCGGGAATCTTCACCCCCACCGAGTCGGCGGCCATCGCCGTCGCCTACGCCCTGCTCCTCGGGGGGCTGGTCTACCGGGAACTGACATGGAAAAAGGTCGTCCACGCCTTCATCGAGGCGGCCATAACGAACGGTGTCATCCTCACGGTGCTCATGACGGCAAGCCTGTTCATCTGGTTCATGACGGTGAAGATGATACCCCAGTCCATCACCCAGAGCCTGCTCCAGGTGATCGACACCAGGTGGGGCGCCCTGATGGTGATGAACATCATCCTGCTCATCGCCGGGACCTTCATCGACACTACCAGCGCCCTCACCATCTTCGTCCCGCTCTTCCTGCCGCTGGTGAAGACCTTCGGCATCGACCTGATCCATTTCGGCGTAGTGGTGGCGGTGAACCTGACCATCGGCATGTGCACCCCGCCCCTGGGGGTGTGTCTCTTCGTCTCCTGCGAGATTGCCGGCACCTCCCTCCGGGAGATGTTCAGGGACCTGGTGATCATGCTCATACCCCTGCTGATCCTGCTGCTGCTCATAACTTACGTCCCGGCGACGGTGACCTGGCTGCCCGATTTCCTCGGGCTCTGATTCGACCCTAAGGAGGATCGTCATGGCGAAACCGGAGATGGAATTTACCGACACCCTGCCTCTGGGGCAGTGGAGGCAGGTGGAGGGAGCGGAGAAGGGAGTCTTCGAGAAAATCCTCTCCTGGGATCCCCATACAGGGAACCTGACCAGGCTGGTCAAGTTTGGCTCGGGGGTGCGGATCCCGAAGAGTCAGGTCCACGATTTCTGCGAGGAGGTGTTCATCCTCGAGGGATACATGGTGGACACGGCAAAAAAACTGACTGCCGCATCCGGGTATTACGCCTGCAGGCCGGTGGGCATGATTCACGGCCCCTACGAGGTTCCGGTCTCGTGCCTCTGCTTCGAGACCCGGTACCAGGATCCGGCCCGGCCGCTGAATCCCGACTGTTCTCTCTACGGAATGAAGCCCTGATACGACCCTGCGTGGAAGACCGCCCCGGAAGGCAGCACCGGGGCGGTCTTTTCGTACTGAGGATCTTGGTCATTTCTTCTTTGCAGAACGTATAATAGGATTAACTGGATATCCCCCGAGAAAGGACGGACTCTCATGGCCCGGAAACGGTACCAGCACGAACTGGAGCTGCGCCAGTTCACTCTTGAGGATTATGATGAAGTCAAACGGATCATGGACAGGATATACCCGAAAATGGGAGGGGCCTGGACCCGGGACCAGTTCCGGGCGATGATCACCCGCTTTCCCGAGGGGCAGCTCTGCATAGAGGACAAGGGCCGGGTGGTGGCCGGGGCCTTGTCCCTCGTCATCGATTATTCCCGCTTCGGCGACAGGCACACCTACCAGGAGGTCGTCGGCGACGGCACCCTGAAGAACCACGACCCCGAAGGGGACTACCTCTACGGCATTGATATCTTCGTCTCCCCGGACTACAGGGAAAAGCGGCTCGGCAGGCGTCTCTACGACGCCAGGAAGGAACTCTGCGAAACCCTGAACCTCAAGGGGATCGTCATCGGAGGCAGGATCCCCGGCTATGCCGATTGGGCGGACAAAAAGACCCCCCAGCAGTACCTCCGCATGGTGAACAACCGGGAAATCTCCGATCCCGTCCTCACGTTCCAGGTCAGCAACGACTTCCATTACAAGAAGATCGTGGAAAACTACTGGCCCGAAGACTACAGCTCCAAGGGATACGGCGTCATCATGGAGTGGAACAACATCTACTACGAGGAGCGGAAGCGGCTCATCTCGAAGGTGAAGACCTACATGCGCCTCGGCGTGGTCCAGTGGCAGATGCGGAGTTTCGAGTCCTTCGACGACTTTCTTCAGCAGGTGGAATTTTTCGTGGACACCCAGGCGGGGTACAATACTGACCTCATGCTCTTCCCCGAGCTGTTCAACGCCCCTCTGCTGGCCCGGTTCGACCAGGAGGACCCGGCGGAGGCAATGCGGTCTCTGGCGGGGTACACCGCCGAACTCAGGAAGAGCCTGGTGGAGATGGCCGTGTCCTACAACATCAACATCGTCTCCGGGAGCGTGCCTGAACTCCGGAACAACCGGCTCTACAACGTCTCCTTCCTCTGCCGCCGCGACGGCACGTGGGACCAGCAGTACAAGCTCCACATCACCCCGGACGAATACAGGTACTGGGGGCTCCAGGGAGGGCACGACCTCCAGGTCTTCCAGACGGACGTGGGGAAGGTGGGCATCCTCATCTGCTACGACGTGGAGTTTCCCGAGCTCTCCCGGTACCTGGCCATCAAGGGCATGGACATCCTGCTCATCCCCTTCTGGACGGACACCAAGAACGCCTACCTCAGGGTGCGGCGCTGCGCCCAGTCCCGGGCCATCGAGAACGAGTGCTACGTGGCCATCGCCGGGAGCGTGGGGAACATCCCCAAGGTGGAGAACATGGACATCCAGTATGCCC
>JAPXRK010000236.1:0-3390 GCA_033813575.1 Synergistales bacterium | reverse complement strand
AGCCAGGAGCTTCCTGTCGTAGGTATGGGTCATATCGGGGAAACGGGAGTTCCATTCCGGCGTGTCAGGTCCCCTGAGGGGGTTGGCTCCCATCCAGTTTATATGGTCGTAGAGCAGCACCACATCCCCGGGGGAAAGAGAATGATCGATGCCACCCACCGCATTTGTCGCCACGTACGTCTTTACGCCCCAGGCTCCCAGGGCCCGCACGGGGAACACCACTTCCTCCATGGAATACCCCTCGTAATAGTGGACTCTCCCCTGCATGACGGCAAGCCTCTTTCCCGACAGGCTTCCCAGCACCAGCCTTCCGGCGTGGCCCGGAGCCGTCGAGGCCGGCCAGTTCGGGATCTCTCCGTAGGGAATCACGATTTTATTTTCAAGGGCTTCGGCGAAAGCACCAAGGCCTGAGCCCAGCACAACCGCCGCTTCGGGGGCTTCTCCTCCACTGTGCCGCAGAAATTCAACGGTCTCTTCAACCCGCTTCTTCATCTGTTCTCCTCCTCTTCCGCTTTCGGGGCTCACGCCCTCGGATGGGCCTTATCATAAACGTCCCGCAGCTCGAGGTCAAAGTGCAGGTATTTTTCGGTCGTCGCTATGGAAGAATGCCCGAGCAGCTCCTGAAGGCTTCTCTGGTCCATTCCCCTCCGCAGAAGATGTGAGGCGAAACTGTGCCGAAGGACATGGGGGTGCAGGCGCGACCTTGGAATGCCCGCCTTTCTGCCGCGCTTTCCGAGGGTCCGCCACACGTCCTCCCTGTTCAGGGGGTTGCCGTTCCTGGTCAGGAAAAGAACATCCGTTTCCACCTTCACCAGTTTGGGGCGTCCCTCCCTGAGATAGGCCGCGACCCGCTCAAGCACCTCCCCAAGGAACGGGATTGCCCGCTCTTTCTCCCCCTTGCCGAATGCCCTAAGGACCCTGGCGGAAAAATCAAGGTCCCCGAGGCGAAGCCCGCACAGCTCGCCGGCTCTGAGCCCGCACCCGTAGGCGATGCCGAACAGTGCTCTGTCCCGCAGGTCAAGGGGCGACGTACCGGCGCATGCCTGGAAGAGCCGCTCCACTTCCCCTTCGCTCAGGATCTGGGGCAGGCGTTTCTGCCTGCCGGGAAGGGTAGGAAGCCGCTGCTGTTCCCCCGTTATCTCCTCCTGCTCGAGATAGCGCATCCACGTCCTCATTGCCGCTACGATCCTCTGGCGGGTAGCCGGGCTTTTCGGGCCCTCCACCAGGCTCCGCTGGAACAGTGAAATAACTGACGGGTCCGGCGGCAGGGGAACAGCCTTCCGTTCCGCGCAAAATGCTGCCCACTCCCGAAGATCCCTCCGGTAGGCGGCAATGGTATTGGGGCTAAGCCCTCTCTCGAGGAGCAGGTACGAGAGAAAATTCTCGACGCATTTCTCAAAGTCATATAATGTCATAATGGTTACACATAATACCATAAAAAAAGGAGCCGGAAAGTTCCCGGCCCCGAAAAAATCATATTTTTCCGCGGAAAGCCAGATACCACGAGAGCGCAGCGAAGGTCTTCCCGTCCCGGATCCGGCCGTCCCCCAGGAGGGAGGCGATCTCGCCCGGCGGCACGGGATTCAGGTGGATGAATTCGTCATCGTCAGCCTGGAGCTTCGACGGCTTCAGGTTCAAAGCAAGGTACAGCACGAGCATCTCTGTACAAAAGCCGGGGGAATTGTACATCCGCCCTATTTCCTTCAGCGTCCCCGGGAAATAGCCGATCTCCTCCTGCAGTTCCCTCTCGGCGCACCTTTCGAAGTCCTCACCGGGCTCCACGAGTCCTGCCGGGATCTCCAGGATGTCCTCATCGATGGCATACCTGTACTGCCGGATCAACAGAACCGATCCATCATCAGCCACCGGCAGGATGCCCACCGCCGGGGAATGTTCCACAACTTCCCTGATGGTCTTTTTGCCGCCGGGAATCTCAACCTTGTCTATCCTGAGATTGAGGATCCTGCCCCGGTAAGCCGTGTTTTTCGAAATCGTCTTTTCCCTGGTATCCATAAAAGACCGCTTGTCCGTCTACTTTGAAAGAGCGGCCCGGGCTACATCTTTCCCTCTTGCGTACGCATCGAGGTTCATGGGAAGGAACTTCGGCTTCTTCCTGCCGAGCTTCTCCTTTATAGTCTCCACACACACCGAGTCGTTCACAATGCCGCTCGCCTCAACCACCGAACCGAGGATGACGATGTTGGTTATCTTGTCGCTTCCAAGCTCCATGGCTATTTTTGATGCGGGAACCGCGACCGTGGAAATATCAGTCCTTGCACCGTTGTACTCCACGAGGTCGCTGTTGTAGACCAGCACACCGCCCGGCTTCACCTTCTCAAGGAACTTCGCGAGAGAGGGCTGGTTCATGATCACAAGCACATCTGCATTGTCCACCACGGGAGATCCGATCTCTTCGTCCGAAAGAACCACGCCGCAGTTGGCCGTGCCGCCCCGCATCTCCGGGCCATATGAGGGGATCCATGTCACATGCCGCCCTTCCTCGATGCCGGTGTAGGCCACCAGCTGGCCGAGGACCATGACCCCCTGTCCGCCGAATCCTGCCGCAAGAAGCGTTTTATAGAATACGGACATTCCGTTCTCCCCCTTCCCTAGTCGAAATCCTTGAAAACGCCAAGGGGATAATAGGGTATCATCGAGCTGATGAGCCAGTCGAAGGCCTCCACGGGCCGCATGCCCCAGTTTGTCGGACAGGACGAGAGCACCTCCACCAGCGAAAAGCCCTTCCCGTCGACCTGGTTCTGAAAGGCCTGCTTAATGGCCTGCTTCGCCTTGATGATGTACTTCGGCTGGGCCACCGTTACCCTGGTAACGTACCCCGGTGCCGGAAGGGCCGCAAGAAGCTCGCTCACCCTGATGGGATAGCCGTTTACTCCGGGATCCCGCCCGAGGGGGCAGGTGGTTGCCTTCTGGCCGATGAGGGTGGTGGGGGCCATCTGGCCTCCCGTCATGCCGTAAATGGCATTGTTGATGAAAACGACCGTTATGTTCTCGCCCCTGTTTGCCGCGTGGATGATCTCCCCCATGCCTATGGAGGCAAGGTCGCCGTCGCCCTGGTAGGTGTAGACGATCCTGTCGGGACGGACCCTCTTCAGGCCCGTGGCCACTGCCGGCGCCCTTCCGTGGGGGGCCTCGCAGAAGTCAGTGTCGATATAGTCATAAATCATGGCGGCACACCCGACGGGGGCCACGCCTATGGAATGGTTCTGTATGCCCAGCTCGTCGATGACCTCGCAGACGAGCCGGTGAGCGATGCCGTGTCCGCAGCCCGGACAGTAATGGCTGCTGACGTCCGGCATCCATGTCTTCGGCCGTTCGTAGACTTTCACTTCACTCATGGTTTTCCCCTCCCTCTTACAGGCCCAGGATCTT
>JAPXRK010000235.1:0-3392 GCA_033813575.1 Synergistales bacterium | reverse complement strand
GGCTATCTTGTGGACTACCCCGTCGTCGGAGATGTTCGGGGATACCACGACCCGGACCTCCCTGCCCGCCTGGATCGCAAAAGCCTTGCTGACGCCGTTGAAGCCCTTGGCCAGCTCTTCGAGCTTTTCAAGGCGCTTGACGTAGGCATCGAGGCTTTCCCTGCGGGCGCCGGGGCGGGACGCGCTGACCGCGTCCGCGGCGGCCACGATGACGTCATAGATGCTCTTCGCCTCCTGGTCTTCGTGGTGGGAGGCGATTGCGTTCACGATTTCGGGTGTTTCGTTGTAGCGTCTGGCGAGGTCCGCTCCTATGAGGGCATGGGGCCCCTCAATCTGATGGTCCACCGCCTTGCCGAGATCGTGCAGCAGTCCGGCGCGGCGGGCGATTTCCTCGTCAATCCCCAGCTCCGCGGCGATCATGCCCGATATGTAGGCGACCTCGAGGCTGTGCTGGAGCGCATTCTGTCCGTAGCTGAACCGGAACTTGAGCTGCCCGAGGGTATGGACAAGCTCGGAATGCATGTTCTTGATTCCCGTTTCGAGCAGGGCGCTTTCTCCTGCTTCCACTATCTGTTCCTCCACGTCCCGGGTGGCCTTTTCGATGAGTTCTTCAATGCGGGCAGGGTGGATCCTGCCGTCGGTCACGAGGCGCTCCAGTGAAAGCCGGGCGATTTCTCTGCGGACGGGGTCGAAGCTGCTGAGGGTCACCGCCTCAGGGGTGTCGTCCACGATGAGGTCCACGCCGGCGAGGGTTTCGAAGGTCCTGATGTTCCGTCCTTCCCTGCCGATGATTCTTCCCTTCATCTCGTCGGAGGGAAGATGGACCACGCTCACCGCGGCCTCGGAGGTGTGTTCCACCGCACAGCGCTGCACTGCGGTGACGATGATCTCACGGGCTTTTCGTTCGGCCTCGCGCTTCGCCTTCTCCTCGAGCTCCTTGAGCCTGAGCCCCAGAATGTGCTGGGCGTCTTCCTCTGTCTGCCGGAGAAGGAGATTCCTGGCGTCCTCGCTGGTCAAGCCGGCGATTTCCTCGAGGCGTTCCAGTTGCTTTCTCTTGGTTTCCTCGACTTCCAGCAGGCGGGCATCCAGCTCCTCCTGCCTCCCCTTGAGCTCGTCTTCCCGGTGGGCAACCCGGTCAAGCTTGCGGTCGAGGTTTTCCTCCTTTTGTTCCAGGCGCCGTTCGGCCCTCTGGAGTTCGTTGCGGCGCTCCTTGCCTTCCTTCTCGATCTCCTGGCGGAGCCTGAAGATCTCTTCCTTGGCCTCGGTGAGTTTTTCCCGCTTCATGTGCTCCGCCGTCACCTGGGCTTCCCTCAGGATGTTGCGCGCCTGGGCCTTCGCGCTTTCAAGGTTGCGGGCTCCGAGAGTTTTGGAAAGGAGGAATCCCGCCCCTGTTCCGGCGGCAATTCCCACGACAATTGCGACCAATGCTGTTAAAAAATTCATGGTGCTGTAATCACTCCTCAATTTAATTTTCAAGGTACCGGCAAAAGGGAAAACAAAGGTATCTTATTTTCCTCGCTCCGTACTATTTTACAGGTCAGCCTTCACCCTCACAAGCCCTTTCCGTTACCTTTCTGCAGACCGAAAAGGAAAACCCCCTCCGGAGAAGGCGGCCGACGATCTTCTTCGCCTCCAGGCCGCCGGCGGCCCACTCCTCCGCCAGAACTGCCGCCCGGGCTTCCTCATCGACGTCCGAAAGGGCTTCCCGGATGAAGGAGGATGCCATGCCTCTCCTTCGCAGTTCATCTCTCAGGCGGAGGGGGCCCCAGTCCCGGTGGGAATCGACGAACAGGAGGGCGTAAGCCCCGTCGTCCAGGTACCCGGCTTCGCTGAAGCGGAGGACGAGTTCGTCGGTTTCCTCAGGAGACGCTCTCCGGGCGGCAAGTTTTTCCCTTACCCTCGCCGTCGGCAGAATTCCTCTGGAAAGCAGGTTCAGAAGATACCGCTCGAGGTCGGCGCCTCCTTTTTTTTCCCCTTCCGGCAGTTTTTCGTCACGCCGTTTCCACAAGGTTCAGCGACCTCCCCAGCACGGCATACAGGCGGTCCTTCAGTTCCGGGTACGATTCCAGCCCGGGATCCTTCGCCACAAGCCCGAAGGCTTCCTTTCTCGCGGTTTCAAGAATGTCCCTGTCCTTTATCAGGTCAGCCACACGAAAGTCGGTGACGCCGGACTGGCGGACGCCGCACACTTCTCCCGGTCCCCGCAGCCGAAGGTCCGCCTCGGCGATGGCGAATCCGTCGGATGTGGCGCAGAAGGCCCCGATCCGTTCCCTCGCCTCCGGCGCCGATGGGGCGCATATCAGGAAGCACCATGATTCGCCGGTTCCCCGCCCCACCCTTCCCCGAAGCTGGTGGAGCTGGGAGAGGCCGAACCGGACTGCATCCTCCACCACCATGATGGTGGCCTCAGGCACGTCCACGCCCACCTCCACAACGGTGGTGGAGACGAGGAGGGAAATGTCCCCCCGCTGGAAGCCGTCCATGACCGTTTCCTTCTCGCCGTTGGGAAGGCGGCCGTGGAGCAGGCCGGCCCCGAAAGCGGAAAACCGCTCCCGGAGCTCGGTGAACCGGGCCTCCGCCGCCGCCAGGTCGAGGGTTTCGCTTTCCTCTATGAGGGGGCAGATCCAGTAGACCCTTTCCCCCGCTTTCATCCGTTCCTCGAGGAAGGAAAGGAGCCCCGGGATCTTCTTCGGCGGGACCGCCCTGGTCTCCACGGTTTTCCTTCCCGGGGGAAGCTCGCTGATGACGGAGACGGCAAGGTCGCCGTAGACCGTGAGGGTGAGGGTCCGGGGAATGGGGGTGGCCGTCATGACGAGAACGTGGGGGCTCCCGCCCTTGGAACGGAAGGCGTGCTTCTGGAGAACGCCGAACCGGTGCTGTTCGTCCACGATGGCTATGCCCATCCTGGCGAAGGCGGTTTTTTCGGAGAGCAGGGCATGGGTCCCGATGGCCACGGAAATTTTCCCTGATTCCAGGCCTTCCTGGATTTCATTTTTCTCCCTGGCGGGCAGGGAACCGGTGAGAAGGGCGCACCTTCCGCCGAGGGCTTCGATCATGGGTGCGAGGCGGAGGTAGTGCTGCCGGGCGAGGATCTCCGTGGGGGCGAGAAAAGCCCCCTGGCATCCTCCGTCCATTGCCGCCAGGAGGGCCAGCAGGGCCACCACCGTCTTGCCCGAGCCCACGTCCCCCTGGAGCAGACGGTTCATGGGGACGGTTCGTGCCATGTCGGCGAAGATGTCCTCCACCGCTTTTTTCTGGCCGTCCGTGAGGGTGAAGGGGAGCCTCTTTTCAAGGCATTCCTCCACAAGCCTTCCCGGAGGGAGAGAGGGCGCCGGGGATGCCGTTTCACCGGCAAGACTGCGGCGCACGGCCAGTCCCGCCTGGAGGAGGAA
>JAPXRK010000234.1:0-3407 GCA_033813575.1 Synergistales bacterium | reverse complement strand
GAGTGGGGATATTTACGGTCATGTCGTCGAGAAACGCCCGGACTACTGACTGATCGTCCCTGTATTCCCGAGTCGCCGCCGAGACGATGCCCGGCTCCTTCAGTCCGCCGGCAAGCCATTCACTCAGTCCCAACAGGCACCAGTTCAGTATCCCGCTTGCTTCGGCGTTGAGTTTTTCCTGTAAATGAGGATCTCGCCTTTCAGCGGTGAAGGAGACGTTGAACGGGACGTGTTTGCAGCGACGCCAAAAGCCATAGCTTGTATCCCGGACCTTCGGCATTCCGTTTGCCGAGTAGACAAGTTTGAAGCATGGTCGGAGAGAAAAGTACTCCCTGTATAGATGCCGCACCCTCAGGGTATCTTCTCCTGTCAATGTTTTGATCAGCGCCGAGTCGAGCACCTTTCCCGGTTCGATCTCTCCGCAGTAGGCATATCGGATCCCACGCAGTCCCGCCCATTCGTTAGTAGTCGAGTCTCCGTATTTCACGGTGAGAGCCGCCGGCGAAAGAGGCGCGGCGTAGTCTCTCAGGATATGGGCGAGGGTTTCAACGAAACGCCCTTTCCCGTTCGCGCCGATCCCCGAGAAGAACAGGAAGGCTTGTTCCTTCGTGCTGCCGGTCAGGAGGTATCCGCAGAACCGCCGAAGATAGGCGGCGAGGTCTTCGTCTCCGTCCATAACCTCGAGAATGAACCGTTCCCACCGGGGGCATTGCGCGTCAGGATCAAAGGTCACCCCCGCCATTTTTGTTATCAGGTCTCCGGGGTTGTGGGAGCGCAGCTTCCCGGTCTTCAGGTCCAGGGTTCCATTTTCGAGGTTCAACAGCCAAGGGTTCCTGTCCAGGGCGTCGGCTTCAACCCGGATGCCTGGTTCACTCTTCAGCAGGTTCACCATTGCCCTGATGGAAGAATTCTTCTCCGATTCAATAGCCCATTCACACAGCAGGGACCGGAGACCCGGCTCGTCGCTTTCCGCGGCTTGTTCTATGATCTGTCGCGGCACGTCGCGGGCGTATCCCGCCACCATCACGTCATCCGAGGTTTCCCAATAGCGCCCGTTGAAATGCAGCCATCCGACCGCCGGGGACCATCGAAGCTTGTCTCCGTGAAGGAAAGAGAGCCGGGCGGCGTTCCCCACGTCGGTTCGATGGACGTCTCCGAGAAGATCCCCTATGGTGGGCTCACGAATAATTTCTTCTTCGAGGAGTGCTTCCGTCATGGGTTCCGCGCCGCCTTTCCCGCCATCCGTTCCAGGTAGTCTTTCCGCTGCCCCTTCGCTCTCTCAGCCCGAGCCGAGCTCAGGAAAAGGGAAATCATCCGGTCCGTGTTCCCGCCGCACCAATAACCCAGGTACGACATTAGGCTCATGTCTGATTCTGAAGGGGTTTTATGGACCGTCTCCCCGTCCCACAGGCGGCGAATCTTCGCCCCCACCCTGGAGGCAAACATCTTTTCCAGAAGTTCGGAATCACTCTCCGGGATCTCCCTCAGAGGGACGCGGGGCAGCAGGGGCATTCGTGGTCGGAGGGCGGTCAAGATCCGCTCCGCTCCAATGTCGGCAGTCCGCAGCCGGTCCCGCCCCTGGAAGACATTCCCTGTGACCGACAAGAAGTGCCCCCGGAAATACAGTTCGGCGGCATGGGTTTTCCGGTTCTCATGCTCCCGGTCACACAGAAAAAAGGAATGCAGCCCCGTCCCCGATGGAGAGAATTCTGTGTAGCTGCCGAGGTGGTTCAAGAACAACTCCATCAGCGGCGAGACGGTCCCGCCGTTCACCACGTCGTCAAGGTCCATCCCGGCGAGACCGTCGAACATTGCCAGGTTGAAGCCCCGGCAGATATGGGAGTATTTGAGGAAGGACTCTGCCGCCAGGTCAAAGATGGACCAGGTTGTGGGATCCGTACAGGAGGCATACCCGCCCCGAGGTGACAATGGAATCTTCCTGCCATTGCCGATCTTCCACAGGCACCATTGCGGACGGTCCTGCAATTCCTCCGGGACGTTTGACCGGATCCGATCCACAAGGGCGCCGGGGGAGATTTCGAGAACCGGTCTCATGTCTCATGCACCAGCCTGGTCCGCCAGTAGTCTTTTTCCGCATCGCTAAAAAGCATCCCCTGGACTGCGCGGATATCCTGCACTTCCTTTTCTCTGATGGAAGCCTTGAGGAGTTCCGCACGTTCCACCGCCCGCCATTCCTCCTCCGGTCCCCTGACCAGTTCGCAAGCCGGAAGCGGAATGGTCCATCGTGATACCCCGGCGAGCGTCAGCCGCTTCCCGTAGCGTCGGATGTCTCCAAGCGGGATTCTGAATATCCGAGTCTCACCCGAAACCCCCTTCTCTGTGATTTCGAGGGTTTTCCCTCCCGCCTGGAGCGCTTCATCCAACAGGTCTGCGTCCAGGGCATGGGACCTGCCGCCGGTGACACGGAGGCGGTCTTTTTG
Organism: Synergistales bacterium; assembly: GCA_033813575.1. Classification (GTDB taxonomy): domain Bacteria; phylum Synergistota; class Synergistia; order Synergistales; family Aminobacteriaceae; genus Aminivibrio. The sequence goes on along the minus strand of JAPXRK010000234.1, from coordinate 966 downwards.
CTTTTCGCTCTTGTGAAGAACACCGTCTTCGTCCAGGGAACCGTAGGCTTTGCCCCTTGCGTTATAAAAGCAGCGCATCAAGTACCACCCCCACAACTACGCCGATGACCACGAAGCAGCTATTCATCAAGATTTCCGCGCATGTTATAATCATCAAAGTATGTTTTCCTTTCTCCCCGCTCCCACGGGGCAGAAAAACGCCGTCTTCCGCTGCAACGGAGGGCGGCATTATTTTTTTGCCATACCGAGTTCGTCGAAAAGCTCGTCTGTCGGTAGTCTGAGAAAAGCCGATATCCTCTCCCTCATCGGGACCGTTGCCCGGCAAACCCCGGAAACAACCTGGTAACAATGAGACCTGTTTCCGCCGATTCCCCTGTGCATCTGATGAACCGTCATTTTTCTTTCCCTGAGAACGGCTTTAATCTTCGTCTCCATACCCTCACCCCCTTCATGCTTTCTAGTCCCCCGGTTGTCACACGAAGGCGGTCTGTCCGCTCTTGTCTGGTTCCCGGCTTGCCGCTCTTGCGTCCGGTGCGGCTTCGGCGCGTATTCTGTTTTTTCTACTTGCAATTCTATAGATGTCTATGTATAATCATAGATGGGAAACTACCCATCTTTTTTGAAGTGAGGAAAAGGCATGGAAAACCTCATGAAAAATCTCGAAGGATACAGGGAAGCGCCTATTACCCCAAGCTTCTTCAACCCGGTTCCATTGAATGGCTTCCGGCTTGTTGAATCCTGCTCCTCCATTCCCTTCAGTTGGGTTTTGGGTGGAGATGAGGTCGTGGAAGGGGAAGGCATGGTCAGGGCGTATCCGAGGAAGGAAGAGTGTTCCGAGGAAGCAGCAGAAAAGTTCCACCCACTTCTCCTCCTGCCCGTTGGTCCTCACAGGGAGGCAATTAACACCTACCACTCGTATTTCAACGGGGAGGAACCCCTATTCCAGCAGTTCGCCAAACTTGAAAC
>JAPXRK010000233.1:0-3420 GCA_033813575.1 Synergistales bacterium | reverse complement strand
CGGCGGTTCCCTCGTTGAAGGTCCAGTTCGGCAGGACCGCCGTAAGGACGGTGCATCCCGCAAGGTAGGGATACCTGTCCCACGAAATGCTGCCCCCCTTTTCCACCATCCGTTCCGCCTTTTCCAGGACCTCGTCCATGATCGGCCAGTTCACTCTGCCGTAGGCCTGCAGGTGGGAGACCTCGAGATGGGCGCCCGACTCCAGGGAAATCCTGGAAACCTCGTCGAAGGAACGGGAGAGGTAATATCCCTCGTCCCGCTGGTGGACGACAAAAATGCCCCCCTTCGCTCCCACTTCCCTGTTCAGCTCGATAAGCTCCTCCGTATCCCCGTAGGGGCAGGGCGGATAGATCAGCCCTGTGGAGAGGCCGAAGGCTCCCTCCTCCATGGACTCCCGGACAAGGGCCTTCATGTTCCGGAGCTCCGCAGGAGTGGCCGCCCGCTCCTCCATGCCGAGGGCCGCGATCCGCACCGGCCCGTGGCACAGCAGCACGGCGGCGTTGTTGTTCAGCCCCCTGCGCTCCAGGGCGCCGAGATATTCCGGGAAGGTCCTCCATGTCCATTTTTCATCGGGGATGATGCCGTCAAGGCCCGCTAGGAGGTCCTTCACGATCTGCAGGTTTTCCCCGCCCACGGGGGCCGCGCCGAGACCGTCCTGGCCGAGCACTTCGGTTGTGATGCCCTGGCGGATTTTCGCGTCCGAGGGCTTCTCCCTGAAATACTCGAGGTCCGTGTGGCTGTGCATGTCGATGAAGCCAGGCGCAAGGGCGAGTCCCGCCGCATCGGTCACCTTCGCGGCCTCCTGGTCGATTGTTCCCACCAAGGCGATTTTTCCGCCCTGCACTCCCACGTCCGCGGGAAAGGGCTTCCGTTCCCCCGTGCCGTCAACCACGAGGGCATTTTTGATCACAAGATCGAGCATCGGTTCCGCCTCCTCAAAAATTCCGCCGCCTACGCGTCCGGGCCGTACAGTCCCTTCTTGCTCGTCTTCCCTCCGAAGGCGGCCAGCGCTTCGGCGAACCTGACACCATACAGCACGCCGTCGATCACCGGGACCCCGACGGCCCGGGAGGTTCGTTCATCCAGCCCGGCAAGCCCGGCGCATCCCAGGGTGAGGACTTCGGCTCCGTCCTCTTCCACCGCTTTCCGGGCGGCGGCGATGACCCTGTCGCCCATGTCCCCGGGGCCGGCGGGATCGATGGAGCGGACCGAAGCGCACCGGGACTCGAAGCCGAGCTTCCTGACAAACCGCTCCTTCATGGGAATGCCCCTCGGCCCCATCTGGATGACCGAGAACTTCCCGCCGAGCATCATGGCCGCCATCATGGAGGATTCCCCGATGCCCGCCACCGGTTTTTCCGTCATCTCCCGGAGGATGTCGATGTTCACGTCGCAGGTGCAGGCCACGATGAAGGCGTCGAAGGATGCTTCGTTCTCCCTCATGATCTTCACCATGCCGGGGCCGCAGGCTATCTCGTCGATGTAGTTGTCGATCAGCGGAGGCGCCCCCGGCGTGCTCACGCAGGTGATGTCAGTGCCCGGGGATGCAGCACCTTCGGCGCATTCCCGGATCAGCCCCGTGAACTCATCGTTCGAATTGGGGTTTATGATCAGCAGTTTCACGGCTGCCCGTTCCTCCCTTTCATGTCCATGGGGCAGAAGGTGCCGTACCCCTCTTCGGCGCAGATTTTTCCGCCGTCGAAAACCGTTCTGCCCCTGACGACGGTCTTCACCACTTTCCCCCTGAAGGTCTTCCCTGTATAGGGACTCCACCGGTTGCGGTAAAAAAGATCCTCGTCCTTCAGCACCCATTCGGCGCCGGGGTCCACAAGGGCGAAATCTGCGTCCAGGCCCGGGGCGATGTCCCCTTTCCGGCCTGAAAGTCCGAAAAGCTCCGCGGGACGGGTGCAGCACAGCTCCACGAGCCTCTTCCACGAAAGCCCCCGCTTCCTGCCCTCCGTCAGCACTACGGGAAGAAGCGTCTGGACTCCCGTGCATCCCTCGGATACCGTCCAGAAATTTCCCCCCTCGGCCGTCTTTTTCTCGAAGGAATGGGGAGAGTGGTCCGAGGCGATCATGTCCACCGTACCGTCCAGCACGTATTTCCAGAGTTCCTCGACCGTCTCCCGTCTTCTCACGGGAGGGTCGCATTTCGCGAAGGCCCCTCCTTCGACCAGGTCGTCCTCGTCGAGGGCGAGGTACTGGGGGCACGTCTCGATGGAGAGATTGTTCATCCCCCTGCCCCTGGCCTCACGGACTGCCCTCACCCCGTCAGCGATGCTGAGGTGGCAGATGTGGGCCCGGCATTCGGGAACGAGGCCCGCGAGAAAAATGAACCTGTTGACCGCCTCCAGTTCGGTATATTCCGGGTGGGAATCCAGGAATGCCCTCGCGTCGTTTCTTCCCGCCGCCTGGAGATCGTCCACCAGTTCCTGGATGAGAGTGTCGTTCTCGGCGTGGGCGCAGACCATCCCCCCGAGTTTTCCCACCGTTCTCATCCCCTTCAGCAGGGCGCCGTCATAGGTCATGGGGTAGTTCGAGCACCTGCAGGTGAAAACCTTGTAGGTCTGGGCACCTGCGGAAAAGGTGGACTCGATGTCATCCAGGTGACCGGGGATGATCCCGCTGTAGAGGGCAAAATCCACCACGGACTGTTTTCCCGCGGATGCTATCTTGCCCTCCAGGGCCTCCACCGTCACGGTGGTGGGCTCCGAAAGGGGCATGTCCACCATGAGGGTCGTTCCCCCGGCGGCGGCGGCCCTGCTGACGCAGGCGAAATCCTCCCGTTCGGGAGTGCCGTGGCCGCAGTGTACGTGGGCGTCCACGAGTCCGGGCAGGACCATCAGCCCCCGGGCGTCAAGAACTTCCTTCGCTTCAGCGGGAACATCACCGGCGAGCAGCGCGGCGATTCTGCCGTTTTTCACGGCGACTTTTCCCTCGAATGCTCCCCGGGAATTCACTACGGTACCGTTCTCGATCACCAGGTCAAACACGGGCATCACCTCGGATAATTCTGGTCATTGTATCTGTCCGGCTTCACGCCCGGCAGCACCGCTAGTTCCCCATGAGAAGGTCCGGAAGCCAGAGGGACAGCTGGGGGAAGAGAATAAGCACGATAAGGACTATTATGTCACAAAGGCAGAAGGGCCAGATGCCCCTGAAAATCTCCTCGAGCGGGACATCTTTACCGGGAGCATAACGAGGAGCAAACCAAGTGCTTTTGTTGTAAAAGTGCGATTGTCGCTCAGTTTATTGCGGCTAACCCGGCGTACTCGTTAGGTGTGATCGGGAATCGAGGTGCCGTCTTCCTATTTTTCATCTCCACCTCAGTGAAAAAAACGCTTTTGACCCGCAATCAAAGAGCTTCAGCCTTTCAGTTCGGAGGCAATCGCGTCGGCGATTCTGTCCAAACCATTCACA
>JAPXRK010000232.1:1094-3423 GCA_033813575.1 Synergistales bacterium | reverse complement strand
GAGCAGGAGGGGCAGCAGTTTTCTTCCGTTTCCGTTCATGACGCACATCCTCCCATCAGCAGCTGCGGGCTGCTCTCCACACGCCGGGCATATCCGCATGGAGGGCGGGAAGATTTTATGCCAGGCGCTCCATTTCGACGAGGGGGAGGTATTCCTCCACGGCTTCCCTGCTTCGTATGCCTTTTCCGGTATGGGCCGCGCACTCCCAGGCCGAGGCCATGGAGAACCGTATGGAATCCTCCGGCGACATGCCTTCCTCCCTTGCGACCACGAGACCTGCGAGGAGGGCGTCACTCGCGGAGAAGATGGACCGGACGCTTTTTCGGTCCGCAAGGGCGAGGTATATGCCTGCAGGAGAGAAAAAAACGTCGCCGTAGGTCCTGTAGGAGGCGATGGCCCATTCCACGCCTTTCCCGTGAAGGCTTGACACGACTTCAATGAGGTTGTCGAGAGAGGTGAGCGACGTTCCCATGACCCCGGACATAAAGCGATGGTCAATCTTGACTATGGTGGGACCGGCATCCAGCGCAGCCATGAGCGGAGGACCTGCGGCGTCAACTACCGTGGGAATCCCCTTCTCCCGCGCAATGCTCACAAGTTCGCCGAAGATGCCTTCCGGGGCCCCGGGAGGCAGGGAACCTCCCATGATGACCATGCGTGTTCTCTGGAGGATCCTTGAGTACACCTTGCGGAACCGCTCCATGGCCTCGGGAGAAATCTCGGGGCCATGCTCGGAGATGCCCGTTTCCACGTGACCTGTCTCGTCAATTATGTAGACGTTCGTCCTCGTTTCTCCCGGCACGTGAACGAAGTTGGTCGTTATGCGGAATGCGCTGAGCGCATGCCGGATGTATTCGCCGTTGAGCCCTGCGAGGAATCCCATGGCGGTGGAGGAAAAGCCGAACTGCGCGAGAAGCGTCGATACGTTGATCCCTTTTCCCCCTGCGGTCCGGCTGCTATTGCCTGACCGTATCCAGCCGCCCGGGCGAAGTTCCGGTACGATGTACTCTTCATCCACTGCAGGATTGAGTGTAACAGTGAGGATCATTGCCTGACCTCCCCGGATTCAGGAGGGCGCCCGCGTTCAGGCCGGAGCGCCCCCGGGATTCTTTACTGGCGCTTCAGGAACTCGGAAGCCCCGGCTGCGTTTTCGAGGGTTTTCATTTTCTCGACTGCGCCGGAAGCAAGGGTGACCATGGCCGGAAGAGACGGAACGGCGAGTTTTTCCACCATGCGGGAATTTTTGTATCCGTCCACGAGGGCGACTTTCATTCCGGCATCCCTGGCCAGGGCTTCGATTTCATCGGAAAGCTTGACCTGTTCCCGGTCAATGCTGGAGTAGAAGAGAGCCGTCACATGCTCGGGCTCAAGAAGAACGGAGCGGAGGTGCACCTGCTCGTTGATGTAGGCGGATGCGCTCATTGCCGCGATGGCGCCGTCGGAAGCAGCGGTCACGACCTGGCGGAGCCCCTTGTCCCGCACGTCGCCGGCTGCGAAAATACCTTCCACGGAAGTCTCCATGGAATCGTCGGTCTTTATCCAGCCGCCTTTTGAGGCTTCCAAAAGACCCTTCACAGGCTCATCATGGGGTGACTGGCCGACGAACATGAAAACACCCGCAACGGGGAGATCGGAGACCTCGCCGGTCTTTATGTTCTTCAGCACGAGATTTTCCACCATGCCGTCCCCTTCGATCTTCTCCACCACGGTATTCCAGACGGGGACGATCTTCGGGTTGGAGAGCGCCCGCTCGACCGCCGCACGGTCGGCCCGGAACTCGTCCCTGCGGTGGATGATGTAGACCTTAGAGGCAAAGTTGGTCAGATACTCGCCTTCCTCGACGGCAGTGTTCCCGCCGCCCACGACGGCGATCTCTTCCCCTTCGAAGAAGGCCCCGTCGCACACGGCGCAGTAGCTTACGCCCTGGCCGATATGCTCGGCCTCCCCTTCGCACCCGAGCCTGCGGAAATAGGCCCCTGTCGCAATGATGACGGCTTCGGCTTCAATTTCGCCTTTATTGGTTTTGATGACTTTCGTTCCGTCCCGAACCTCGACTGCGGTTACATCCGCATCGCGAAACTCTGTTTTGAATTTTTCCGCGTGACTCCTGAACATGGCCGCAAGCTCCGGTCCGGTGGCATGTTCCACTCCGGGCCAGTTCTCGATTTCTTCGGTGATGTTGATCTGACCGCCGGGTACGCCTTTTTCAAGAAGCAGCACGTCAAGCCCTGCACGTCTTCCGTATATGGCGGCTGATAGCCCTGCAGGCCCCGCACCGATGATAACCAGTTCCCGTTTTTCCATGGTGTTTTTATCCCTCCAGATATTG
>JAPXRK010000232.1:0-1084 GCA_033813575.1 Synergistales bacterium | reverse complement strand
CCCAGGGAATTATACACGAATCCAGGCGGCCACGCGAGGCTTGGCGGACAAATCATGGAATATTCCCTTAAATTCAAGGCTAGACGGTGCAATTTCCCGAAGCTGCCTGCCCTGGGGTCCGTCTCCTATCTCGAACAGCATCCATCCTTCCGGGCGGAGAATTTCCGGCCCCCGGGCGAAGAGTTCTCTGTACCACCGAAGCCCGTCAGAGCCTCCGTCGAGGGCGGAGACAGGTTCATGGAGCACTTCCCTCATCAGGGTCGGGATCCGGGCCGTGGGGATGTAGGGGGGGTTGCTGACGATCATGTGGAAACCCTCCCTCGGGACGGGGATGTCGGCAGGAGTCCTGGAATGCCAGAGAAAACAGCGTGAAAGGAGGCCGGAGACGCTGAGGTTTTTCCAGGCGAGGCTGACAGCGGCGGGGTTCGCATCCGCTGCCACGGCTGAAAGGCCGGGACGCTCGGCGAGGAGCGCCATGGTGATGCACCCGGTGCCGGTGCCCCAGTCGAGAAAAATTCCTTCTTCCGGAAGCAGTTCGAGGGCCTTTTCCACAAGGAGCTCCGTCTCGGGACGGGGTATGAGGACGTTCGGGGCGACGGAAAGCGGACGGCCGTAAAATTCCCACGAGCCGAAGATATACTGGAGCGGTTCCCCTTCGGCCCTCCTCGCAGCCATGTCCGCGAGAAGCGAGACAGCCTCCCCGTCCAGGAGGGTGTCCGGATTCGCTGCGATATCCGACCGGGAAAGGCCCGATGCCTCGGCGATCATCAGATACGCTTCGAGGCCCGGAGAGGACACGCCGGCATCCCGAAGAAGGCCGGTTATCCATATCCGGGCCTCTGATACGTTCATTTATTCCGCCTCTATGGTGTGCAGCCTTTCCGTCTGGTCTGCTACGGTCATGGCATCCACGAGATCGTACAGGTCTCCGTCGAGATACTGGTCGAGCTTGTACAGGGTGACGCCGATACGGTGGTCTGTTATCCGGTTCTGGGAATAGTTGTAAGTCCTGATGCGCTCGGACCTGTCGCCGGTACCTATCTGCCCCCGCCTCTCTGAAGCCAGTTCATCGTTCTGCTTCTGG
>JAPXRK010000231.1:0-3426 GCA_033813575.1 Synergistales bacterium | reverse complement strand
ATCCCCATCCGTTCAAGCCCCAGGCACAGGAGGTCGAACCGGGTGGTGAGGACAAGGAGAACCGCCGCCGAGACGGCGAGAAAGGACCGGGCAATGATGGAAAAAAATGACATCCACCCCCCCGTCAGGACGAGCGGACCGATCCGGAGCAGAGGCGTCCGGTCGAACAGGGGATTGAACAGGCCCACAAACAGGACGAACGGCGCGGCGATCAGCGTCCGCTTCAGAACCCTGCCGGGGCTGACGCCGGAAAGGCCTGTCAGGACCGCCGGGTACAGGGCAAAGGGCATAAGGCGGGAAACCTCGTATTTGCCGAAGGATGTCACTGCGATGACGAACAGGAGGGTGACAAGAATCTTCGCCCTGGGGTCGAGGCCGTGGACCAGGCCTGAAGCCTGGGAATGGTCCACGGCCTCCGCCAGGGCGGACAGGTTTCTTTCGATAGAGCCGGACATTCCGGAAAACGGGAAAGGAGATGTCTTCCCGGGGCCCCTATTTGCGGGCTCCCGCGGAACGGCGGAGGGCAAATCCTATCAGCCCGGCCAGGGCCAGGGTCATGGCGCCGCCCGCTAGGCCCGAGAGGCTTGTTCCCATGTCGGGGTTCGGCCAGGCAGCCTCTTCCGAAGCCTCAGCGGCCCCGTCGTCCCCGCTTCCGGCCCGAAAGCCGTAATCGGGCAGGATCGCCGTTGTTTCCTGGAGGCCGGCCAGGGAGGAGTGAAGCCCTGTTCCGGGGGCGGCGAGCTCCTCGCTCCCCGTCGTTTTCGCTATGGACCATTCGAGGCCGTCGGGGTAGGCCGACGCGAACCATGAGAGCACGCCGCCGGTGAGAATGGCCGCCGCCGCAAGCCCTGCCAGGACGGTCCTGAGCGAAACGCCCCTGAGGCGAGTGCCACCTCCTGCCGCTTCAAGAACCTCCGGCCGGGCCTTCAGCACGAAGAGTATCACCCCGGCGGTGACAAAGCCCTCCACGATGCCGATGGCGAGATGGATGGGCTGCATCAGCATCACGAAGGTGCCGAAGGGCAGTTCCGAAATCCCCGACGCCACGGTCTGGAGCACCACCGAGAACGCGCCGAGCTGGAGGCCCGCCACGGAGGACAGGACCGAGGCGGCGAGAATACGGTTCCGGTTCCGCCCTGTCCCGGCGATCAGCCGGTAGATCAGCGGGTAGGCGACGAAGCATGAGAAGAACCCCATGTTGAAGATGTTGCAGCCCAGGGCGAGAAGGCCCCCGTCGGCGAAAAAGAGCGCCTGGACCACGAGGACCGATGCCAGGGTCAGAAAGGCCGCATAGGGTCCCAGCAGGGCCGCCAGGATCATCCCTCCCCCCAGGTGCCCGCTCGATCCGGTGGCGGGAATGCTGAAATTGATCATCTGGGCCGCGAAGATGAAGGCCCCGAGGACGCCCATCAGGGGAATCCGCCCCTCGTCCGGGTCCTCTTTCAGCTTCTTCGCGGACCATGCCACCAGGCCTGCGGTCACCACCCACATCGCGCCGCCGACTTCAGGGGAAATAAGAGCATCAGCCATATGCATGAGAAACACTCCTTCGTGCTACGAAATATAGACATAGTAGCACTATGTTTTCTCCTGTCAATGTGTTTTTTCGCTTGTCGCCTGTTATCCTGAGCGGAGGCTTTTGTCATCCCGAGCGAGCGAAGCGAGGAGGGATCTGCTCTTGGTTCTGAAGGACCTCAAAACGAGATCCCTCGGCCATGAACCCGGCCTCGGGATGACAACGTTTTTTGTCATCCTGAACTAAGCGATCGCAAAGCATCCCCGGAGGGGGAGGATCTGATTTAAAGGTCTTAAAGACCGAACCGAGATTCTTCGTCGCTGCGCTCCTCAGAATGACATAATCACGGCGTGAGCTACGGGCTTGGGAAGAGATCGCGCTCGCGAAGAACCCGGTTTGTCATCCTGAGGCCGGCATCATGGCCGAAGGATCTCGGGTTTGACTCTGGTTTTAAAAACCGGAATCTTTTTCGTCGCCCTGCATGATCCCCCCTGGCCCTCGGAACAGTTTGCTGGTATAAAGGCGCCGGAAGGCACCACTCTTTCAGGGAGGGAGACTAAAATGACCGGCTATTACGCGAAAAAGCTCAGCGGCGCCAGGCTCAGCGAAGTCTACAACACCTCTGTCGAACGGGTCAGGCGGTATCTGGACCAGGAAATCGAATTCGTCCGCCGCCGGCTCCGTGGCGTCGAACGGGTGTTGGAGCTCGGCGCGGGCTACGGCCGCATCATGAAACGCATCGCCCCCTTCGCGCACTCCGTCGTGGGGATCGACATCTCCGCGGACTCTGTCGCCCGGGGCAGGGAATACCTGAAGAACCTCCCGAACTGCACCCTCCTGGAGGGAGACGTCCACGGCATGGAGTACGACGGCGGATTCAACATGGTCCTCTGCCTCCAGAACGGCCTCTCCGCCATACAGGGGGATCCGGCCGACACCGTGGAGCGGAGCCTCAGGGCCATCGTCCCGGGGGGAGAAGCCTTCTTCAGCACCTATGCCCCGGGCTTCTGGGAATGGCGGCTCGCCTGGTTCCGCGAGCAGGCGGAGAAGGGGCTGATTGGCGAGCTGGACATGGAGCGGACCGTCAGCGGCCGGATCGTATGCAAAGACGGCTTCACCGCGACCACCTTTTCGGAAGACGATCTCGTGACCCTGGGAAAAAAGACCGGCTGTCCCTTCCGCACGGAAACAGCGGACGGTTCAAGCCTTTTCCTCATCGTGAGGAAGAAGTGACCTCCTGCACGGTTCCGCCCGGACCGGAGGTACACCCGCCGTTGACACGGGCAAATTTTAAAGTGTAGAATGTTTTGACAGATCTTACTGCACAGGAGGGATTGAAGAAGATGAAAAGTATCCGCTTCATCAGCGCCATGACGGTCCTTGTCCTGATCCTTGCGGTTTCCGGCGCGGCTTTCGCCGCGTGGCCGGAAAAACCTGTGAACGTCATCGTCCCCTGGAGCCCCGGCGGCGCGTCGGACCTCACCGCCCGGACCCTCGCCGCTGAAATGGAAAAACTTCTCGGAACCCGCCTCTCGGTCACCAACACCCCCGGCGGCGCAGGCGCCATCGGAACCCAGGCCATGTTCGACGCGGCCCGGGACGGCTACACATGGTCGGCCAACGCCGACGGCAGCATCGTCACCTACCAGGCCCTCGACATGCTGAAGCAGAGCCACAAGGACTACGCCTCCTTCATGGCGGTCTTCACGCCCAACGTCATCTGCGTTCCCGCCAACTCGCCCTTCAACGACCTGAAGGATCTCATGGATGCCATGAAGGCCCGTCCGGTCACCGTCTCCTCGGCGGGCACCGGCAGCGGCGGCCACCAGGCGGCGGAGTTCTTCCGCATGGGCACCGGCCTCGAGTATCGGCACGTTCCCTACCAGGGCGGAGCCCCGGCGGTGACGGCC
>JAPXRK010000230.1:0-3429 GCA_033813575.1 Synergistales bacterium | reverse complement strand
CGCCGTTCCTGCCGACGGAACGGGCTTCGAGACGGCGGCCCTCTCCCTCCTGAAGGACGGACCGGACCCTGTGAACGGGAAAAAACTCTATGACTGGATCCTCGGCCAGTCCGCCATGGACATCATAGCGAAATGGTATGTCATTCCCCTGAGCGACAAGGCCTCCCCGGTGGAGACGGGATTCTCCTTCTCGAAGATGAATCTGGTCAACCAGGACGACGTCTGGGACGCCGCCAACAAGGGCCGGCTCCTCGACCGGTGGAACAAGGAAATCGGCGCCTCAAGGTAAAGGGCGCCTGCAAGCTGGAAACTGGAAGGGGTCCTGCTCAGGACCCCTTCATTCTTTCACCGGAAAGGAGGAGATGACCATTCCTTCCAGAAAGTTCCTCTCCCTGGCCCTCTCCGTTCTGCTCTTCGCCGCCCTGCTCTTCTGGATGTACAACGCCCTGGCCGACTCCTTCGGCGCCATCGCCGAAAACCACTACAAAAAGGCCGCCGAGGTCGCCATGGGCTCCGTTCCCGCGAAGGACGAGGCCATCGGCGGCTGGATACGGCGCATCAGCGGCCCGTCCCGGGAGTTCGACCTCCTTTTCCTCAAGGGCTTCCCGGAGGACAAGGGAGGCGTGAAGGTCTTCGCCCCCACTCCCGCTCTCGGGGACTTCTTGGCCCTCAACGGGAAGGACCCGGATTTCGCCAGGGGAATAGAAAGCGCCATGTACGACGAAATCTACCAGCCCGCCCGACGGTTCCTTCTCGGCGACGAGGAGCGGCGGGTGCTCTTCGCCCCCGCCCACGACGGCGAGACCGGAGAAGTCACCGGAACGGCCGTGTTTCTCTTCTCTCCGGGGGGCTTCGACCGGTTCCTCTCCCTCCTGCGGGGACTTTTTCTTCTCGCCCTGGTCCTCTTCGCCGCAGTGTTCGCCGTGGCAAGCTACAGCAGGGACCCCATCACCGGGTATGTCATTCTCGGCCTGTTCACCATCGTGGGCGTGTTCGTGGCCTATCCCCTCTTCGAGGCGGTCCGGCTGACCTTCCTGGAAAACGGCCGGTTCACCCTGGAGACTTGGAAAGCCGTCCTCACCACCAGGCAGTACGTCACCGCCCTGAAGGGCAGCGTCACCCTGGGGGCCTTCACAGCCACAGCTTCCACAGTGATCGGTTTTCTCTTCGCCTTCGTCATCTCGAGGACAAAAGTCCGGGGGAAAAAATTCTTCTCCGCCATGGCGACCCTCCCCATCATCTCGCCTCCCTTCTCCCTCACCCTGTCCATCATCCTGCTCTTCGGCAACAACGGCCTTATCACGAAACAGATCCTCGGCCTTGAGAACTTCACCATCTACGGTCTCGGGGGACTGACCCTGGTCCAGACCATGGGGATGTTCCCCATCGCCTTCCTCACCATGGTGGGCATCCTCGAGGCCATAGACTCCACCCTTGAGGACGCCGCCTTGAACCTTCGGGCCACCCGGTGGGAGACCTTCAAAACGGTGACTCTCCCTCTCTCGGTTCCCGGGCTGCTCAGCTCCTGGCTCCTCGTGTTCACCAACTCCCTGGCCGATTTCGCCAACCCCCTGATCCTCTCCGGGAGCTTCCGGGTACTTTCCGTGGAGTCCTACATGGAGGTCACGGGGATGAACCGCCTCGGCCACGGGGCCGCCCTTTCCCTGCTGCTGCTGCTGCCTACCCTGTCGGCCTTCCTGGCCCAGCGGTACTGGGTGAGCCGCAAATCCTACGTCACCGTCACGGGAAAACCTTCGGGGCGGATGACGGAGCTCGTGTCCCCGGGAGTGAAGCGCGTCCTGGTCACCCTCATGGTCCTCATCGTCCTCTTCCTGCTGAGCCTCTACGGCACCATCATCGCCGGGTGCTTCGTGAAGAACTGGGGCATCGACTACAGCTTCAGCCTGGCCAACTTCAGGGAGGCCTTCGAGCGGGGATGGAGGGTGCTCCTCGACACCCTGACCCTCGCCGGGGCAGCCACGCCCATAGCGGGCATCCTCGCCATGATCGCCGCCCTCGTGCTGGCAAGGAAGAAGTTTCCCTGCAAGCGGCTGCTCGACATGCTCATCCTGACCCCCTTCGCCCTCCCCGGCACCCTGGTGGGCATCAGCTACATCCTGGCCTTCAACAAGGCGCCCCTCATCCTCGTGGGAACTGCGGCGATCATCGTGATCAACTACATCATCAGGGAACTTCCCGTGGGCGTGGAGGGGGGGCTGGCCTCCCTGAAGCAGATCGACCCGGCCATCGAAGAGGCCGCCTCGGACCTCGGCGCGGATACCCCCACAGTGTTCCGCACCATCGTCCTCCCCCTGATCCGGCCGGCCTTCATCTCCAGCCTCTCCTACACCTTCGTCCGGTCCATGACGGCCGTGAGCGCGGTCATCTTCCTCATCTCCGCCAAGTGGTACCACCTGACCGTCCTCATCTACAACTTCTCGGAAAACCTGCGGTTCGGCCTGGCGAGCGTCCTCGCGACGACGCTCATCGTGATCGTCCTTCTGACCTTCGGGCTTCTCAGGCTGCTGGTGCGGAAGAACGAAAATCTCGCAAAGACCATGAGCATCTGAGGTGGGACAAACCATGGAAAACATATCGAAATCAGTCACCCTTGAAAACGTGTGGAAAGTGTTCCAGGACCCCCAGTCCGGAAAGGACATCACCGCCGTGGAACAGGCGAATTTCGTCATCGCCCCCGGTGAGCTGGTCACCCTTCTCGGGCCCTCGGGGTGCGGCAAGACCACCACGCTGCGCATGATCGCCGGGTTCGAGCTGCCCACCAGGGGCCGGGTCCTCATCGGGAGCGAGGACATCACCTACCTCCCCCCCAACAGGCGGGATACCGCCATGGTCTTCCAGAGCTACGGCCTCTTCCCCCACATGAACGTCTTCGACAACGTGGCCTACGGCCTCCGGCTCAGAAAGATGCCGGAGAAGGAGATCAGCGAGAAGGTCATGCGCTTTCTCGGCATGGTGGGCCTCGACGCCCTGGCGAAGCGCCCTCCCTCCCGTCTTTCGGGAGGACAGCAGCAGCGGGTCGCCCTGGCCCGGTCTCTCATCGTGGAACCGGCGGTCCTACTGCTGGACGAGCCCCTGTCGAACCTGGACGCCCTGCTCCGGGAGCAGATGCGGGTGGAGATCCGCCGCATCCAGAAATCACTCGGCATCACCGCCGCCTACGTCACCCACGATCGGGTGGAGGCCATGAGCCTCTCGGACAGGATCATCGTCATGAACAAGGGGAAGATCGTTCAGATCGGTTCACCCCACCAAGTCTACCGTGACCCCGCGAGCGCCTTCGTAGCGGGGTTCATCGGCAAGGTGGCCTTCCTCCCCGCCGAGGTGGCGGGAGTGGACGCTGTGTGCACGGTGAAAGTCCGGGGAAGAACCTTCACCCTTCCCCGCTTCTCCCCGGACATGAAAGCCGGG
>JAPXRK010000229.1:2836-3432 GCA_033813575.1 Synergistales bacterium | reverse complement strand
CCGTTATCCTGCCCTTCGCCGATAGGGCAGCAGCGTGAAATGGTACAATCCGTTCAGGTTTGATGCAGATCACCGATATGGAGGTTCCCGGCCATGATGAAGAAGCTTCGTTTTTTTTTGAAGGATTCTATACGAAAGACAGTGGACTTTTCGGCGACACGTCAGAGCCTCGGCTATCCGCCGCCTCCGGTGGAGAAACCGGCCCCCGGGGACACGGCAGTTATTCCCCTGCCACGGCCGGGCGAATGGAAGGGAATCTGCGGAATTCCGGTGGAAGAAGCCATTTCCCGGAGGCGCTCCGTGAGGAAGTATTCTTCCCTTCCGCTCTCACTGGATGAGCTCGCTTTTCTCCTCTGGGCGACACAGGGTTTTCGCAGCACCCCTGACCCTGAGGGGGGATTCCGTACCGTTCCCTCGGCCGGATGCCGTCATCCCTTCGAGACGTATATAACCGTTTTCCGGGTCGAGGGGCTGAACAGGGGCCTGTACAGGTACCTTCCCGTTGAACACGGACTGATTTTTCTCGGCTGCCCCGAACACCTGGAGGCACGGGCAGCGCAGGCCGCCATGGGCCAGCCTTTTGCGGGGAAATCAGC
>JAPXRK010000229.1:0-2826 GCA_033813575.1 Synergistales bacterium | reverse complement strand
ATGGGGAGGCCTCCGTGAAGGTGATCGCGCTGGATGCCGGGCATGTCTGCCAGAACCTCTACCTGGCATGCCAGGCAGTCAGGGCCGGTACCTGCGCCATTGCCGCATACGACCAGGAGGCTGCCGACGGGCTTATCGGCGTAGACGGGGAGGAGGAGTTCGTGGTCTACATGGCCCCGGTCGGGAAGACCGGAATTTTTACACGTTCGTGACAAAGTGGTGACAGCAGCCTGACACATCTTCTGAACTCCGGTCGTATCCTTTCCCCAGGAGGTGGTTGAAGATGATGAACAAAATATTCGGTACACTGATTGCGGTTTGTGTTTCCCTTGCCGGGTTCGTTGCCGATCCCGCTCCGGCTTTTCAGGCCGGGGACGACGTGGACGTGGTTTTCGAGGCCGGCGCTGATATGCCGGTGGTCGAGAGCGGAGGATCACGGAAGGTGACGATACGTGCCCTGGTGCGTCCGTCGGGCAGGCGGGCAAGGAACCGGGCCCCCCTGGCGGTGGCGCTCGTGCTTGACAAGTCGGGATCCATGTCCTCCGACGGCAAGATGGAGAATGCGAAAAAGGGTGCCCTTGAGGCGCTCAGGATGCTCGGTGCCGGCGACGCTGCGGCAGTTGTCGTGTATGACAACAGGGCCACTGTACTCGTGAGAGCCAGGGAAGTGGGGCATGGCAGCGGGGAGCCGGAATTCTACCGGGCTATCCAGCGGCTTCACCCGGGAGGATCCACTGCCCTCTATGACGGTGTGACACGTGGAGCTGTCGAGCTGCAGTCTTTCGCTGACGAAGGGTTTATTCCCCGCATAGTCCTCCTTTCCGACGGGATAGCAAACGTGGGACCGTCTTCGGCGGGAGATCTCGCCGCTCTCGGGAGGAGTCTCTCCAGGCAGGACATAACCATCACCACCATCGGACTCGGACTTGACTACAACGAGGACCTCATGACGGCTCTGGCCGCGGCGAGCGGCGGGAATGCCTACTTTGCCAGGCACGCCGGAATGCTCCCGGAAATTTTCGCACGGGACATGGAGGATGCCCTGGACATCACGGCCAGAAAGGTCAGGGTCACGCTGCGATGCCCCGACGGGGTGCGTCCGCTCAGGATAGTGGGACGGGAGGGGAAGCAGGACGGCGATACCCTTGAGGCTTTTATCGACAACGTGTACGGCGGGGAAAAATACGCCCTCTTCGAGGTAGAGCTGCCTGAAAAGGAAGCAGGGTACGTGCTTCATGCAGCCGATCTGGAGCTTGAGTACGCAGATGCCGCGACAGGAGCACTTGTGAGGAAACAGGCGTCGGTTTCCGTCTCGTACACGGAGGACCCGTCGGAAGCCGAGAAAAGCCGCAACGGGGACATCGTTTCCCAGGCGGTGATCGCAAGAAACGCCGAGATACGCGAGGAGGCAGTTCGTCTTGCGGACGAGGGAAAAGCCGGAGATGCGGCGAAACTGCTGGAACAGAGGGGAAAAGAGATCCAGGCCATCGCCCCCATGGCAGGTGCGGCCGCTCCGCAGCTGGCCCGGGAGGCGGAGAGCTTTGAAGGGCTTGCAGAGAGCCTGTTCTCCAGAGGAACATTTTCCACAATGGAACGGAAAGCCGTGATCAACGATGCCTACATGCAGAAAAACCAGCAGGCTCCAGTAAGCGGAGACGTGGAAGGCGAAGAGCCGGAGAGCGGGGATGTACAATAAAGAATAAGCCGTTGTTTTGGGGGGAAAGGTGATCCCTTTCCCCAAAACGGCAGAAAACGGAAGGAGGGGGAGACATGGTGCAAAAAAAAGAAAAACGTACCGGAAAGAGACCTGCGGTCCCTCTTCCCCTCGTCGCAGTTTTTGTACTGGCGGTGCTTTTGCCGAGCACCGTCCTCAGTTTTCTGGCTCTCAGGTCCGCCGACAGGGAGGCTGTTTACGTGGAGCGGAGCCTGGAAGCGGCCCTTCTCGCGGAGGTCAATCTTGCGGCGAACCGCATATCAGCCCTGCTTGACGGTCTCGCCTCAGATCTGAACAGGGAGGCTGCATCCATCCCGTTGGACTCGGGGAGCATGAGAAACTGGAGGCGGGAAGTCACGGCCGCGGCATTTCCCTTTCTTCTGAAGGACGGTATCCTGACCATTCCGGAGGGGCAGGGTTCTCCCCCTGAGCAGGAGGCGTTCCGCTCCTCTTTCGGAAGTTTCCTCGGGGGGGGAGGACAGATCCCTGTTTATGACCATATAGCGGGAGTCTACAGAAAGGAAATGGGGGCATTCTCCTCCCGGGAGGTTTCGCTGCCGCTTTTGGACACCGGGAAATACGGAGCGGAAACAACTTCCGTACTTCCGTCCCCCCGTGAGCCCCTGGAAGAGAGCAGACCGGAGAAGGACGCTCCTGCAGCTGCAGCTCCCGCGCCTTCATCCTGGCCGGGGTTGACTCAGACGCTCGGAAAGAAAGCCTCACGGCCTGCAGTTTCGGACGGAATAGCCATGCAGCAGATGCAGAGCATTATGACATCCGACCCCGCTGTCCGTGAAGAGGTCTTTCAAAAGGCGGAGGAGGAGGGGTTTGCCCTCCTTCAGCGCAACGTTGCTCCCCAGGCGGGGGCTGTCTCCGGCACGGACAGGGAGGAACGGTCGAGGACCGTGGCAAAGGGGAAGACGTTCGCCGAGCTTCGTATTGAATCATCGGGAGGCTTGCTTCCCCGACGCACGGACAGGGGGCTTGACCTGATTTACTGGCTGGACCGGGGGAACGGGGATGCCTCGGGTTTTTTCCTGGACAGGGACGCACTCAGGGACATGATTGCCGGGGCGGCACCCGATCTCCTCACCGAAGTCAGGGTGCTCGCC
>JAPXRK010000228.1:0-3471 GCA_033813575.1 Synergistales bacterium | reverse complement strand
GTCCTGACGGGTGATATCGACGGAAACGACACCAGGGACGCAAACGGCGTGACAACGGTCATCAACGGGAACAACAGCTATACGGTGGTAGTGGCTGAAAACGTGAATTCCACCGCGATTCTGGACGGGGTTGTCATCACCGGCGGAGATGCCTCCAACAACGGGGGAACCGAATTCCAGAAAAACGGCGGCGGAATGG
The DNA here is from genome assembly GCA_033813575.1 of Synergistales bacterium. GTDB lineage: Bacteria > Synergistota > Synergistia > Synergistales > Aminobacteriaceae > Aminivibrio. The sequence goes on along the minus strand of JAPXRK010000228.1, from coordinate 3,272 downwards.
TCTGCAAAAACAGCAGTGCCATCGTCAGGAGCTGCTCCTTTGCGGTCAACCGGGCAGTACAGTACGGAGGGGCGGCGGCAATCCAGAACCAGTCCCCCGCCTTTGCAAACTGCACATTCAGCGGAAACTCCTCCGGAGATTATGGCGGATCTGTTTTCGTTTATGGTGCATCCCCTGTTTTCACGAACTGCACTTTTTCTGACAACGACTCCGGCGCCAGCGGCGGAGGCATGTACAACTATGACGGCAGCTCTCCGACGGTAACTGGGTGTACCTTCTCGGACAATTCAGCCTCGGATAATGGAGGCGGCATGGCAAACGTGGACGGGTGTCACCCGGCAGTGAAGAACTGCACATTTTCCGGCAATGAGGCCCAGACTCTCCGGGGCGGCGGCATGTTTAACAGTGAAGGATGGGGCGATCCAAGCAGCCCGACTGTGATGAACTGTACTTTTACCGGAAATACTGTCCCCGGAACGAATGAAGGGGGAGGAATGTTCAATTTCGGAGCCAGCAGCCCGACGGTCACCAACAGCATCTTCTGGGGGAACACAGGAAGCGCTCTCGATGGTGAACCAGCCTCTGCTCCCGTGGTTTCCTACTGCGTGGTCCAGGGGGGCTTCAACATGGGCACCCACATCCATACCGACGATCCGAAGCTCGGTCCCCTGGCAGACAACGGGGGGCTCACCATGACCCATGCCCTTCTCTCGGGAAGCTCGGCCCTCAACCGGGGCACCTCGGCCGGGGCACCGTCCACGGACCAGAGGGGAGTGTCCCGTCCCCAGGGAAGCGGGTATGACATGGGGGCCTTCGAACTGGAGGTTTCCTCCGGAGGAGGAGGAGGCGGGGGATGTGGCATCTGGGGCGCCCCGTTCCCCGGAGTGCTCCTGCTGATTCTTCCGATGCTCCTTATTATCAGGAAGTAGCGGGAAGAGGCCCCTGCCTGATGAAAAGGCTCCTAGGGCAGGGATGCGAGGCGTTTTGTGAGATCAATGAACTGCTGGCATTATGGTTTAAGGGGTGATTTCGGAACAAATTAACCTAGTGTCCTCCAAAAACAGAAGGCCCGAATCGAGTATTTGTCCGGCTGGAAAGAGGGGACACCGCGGGCGGAACGGGGGATTCTGAAGGTGCATTTTTCCGGTTTCCAGAAAAGGGGTGTGCGCTGTGGCGAAAGGTTATCGGAATTATGGGATGTACCATGCAGCAGCATTGGTTTTTCTTTTTGCGTTCCTGTTTTTTCTTCCCCCGGTCTCGGAAGGTGCGGTTTTCCACGTCACCCAGGCCGGGGCTGGGAACAGGGACGGCTCGTCCTGGGATAACGCCTTCGGTGAAGCTGAATTCTGCCAGAATCTGAACGGGTCATCCGTGGGGGACGAGTTCTGGGTGGCGGCAGGAAAGTACCGCCCGTCAACTACAGGCGACAAGACCTGGTATTTTGTCCTTGATCCCGGGGTTTCCCTCTACGGGGGTTTCGCCGGCACTGAGGCCTCCAGGAGCCAGCGGAACTGGAGGACGAACGTCACAATCCTGACCGGCGACCTGGACTTCAACGATACCGTTGACGCCAGGGGGGTTACCCGGAAAGCGTCCGACATCAATGCCGCCGGAAGCGGCAACAGTATCAGGGTGATGTATACCTATGGCCAGGGAGGAGTGTTGGACGGCTTCACCGTCACCGCCGGGAATGCGTTGAATGAAGAGGGCGGCGGGATAATGGACGTGGCAAGCTCCGTGACGGTACGAAACTGCACTTTCGCGGGAAACTTCTCCAGCCAGAGCGGTGGAGGACTCTACAGCAGGAATTCCTTCTCCACCCTGGAGAACTGCGTCTTTTCAGGCAACGAGGCCCAGTGGGGCGGAGGCATGTACACCGATAACAGTGCGTCCGTCATGGACGGATGCACTTTCACTGAAAACGAGGCCGTCTACGGTGGAGGCATGGCTGCCATCAACAGTCACGTTCCGGAAGTGAAAAACTGTACATTTTCAAAGAATACGGCTTCTGACCGGGGTGGCGGCATGTACACATCGAATTCAGCGAACGTTTCATCCAGCACCTTCACGGAGAACAGCGCTTTTGACGGAGGAGGCATGTTCAGCATAGGTACGGCGCCGATAGTGACGAACTGCACCTTCTCGGGCAACACCGCCTCGAACCAGGGAGGAGGGCTCAACAACTACTGGGCCGCAACGACGAAAGTGATGAACTGTACTTTTTTCGGCAACAGCGCCAATGAAGGGGGCAACATGTCCGACCTGGACAGCGACCCCGTAGTGACGAACTCCATCTTCTGGAACTCTGCCGCCGGAGGGGAAATATTCAATGATGCGACATCGGTTCCGGTGCTGTCCCATTGCGTGGTCCAGGGAGGCTACCCCGGAGGGACGGAAATCATCACCGGGGATCCGAAACTCGGTCCCCTGGCAGACAACGGGGGGCTCACCCGTACCCGTGCACTCTTCACCGGAAGTTCCGCCATCGACGCCGGGAAGGCCGCAGGGGCGCCGGCGGAAGACCAGCGGGGAGTGTCCCGCCCCCAGGGCAGCGGGTTTGACATAGGGGCCTTCGAACTGGCGGTTTCCTCCGGCGGCGGCGGCGGCGGGGGATGCGGCGTCCTGTCCGCCCCCTTCCCCGGAATGCTTCTGCTGGTCCTTCCGCTGGTTCTTCTTATCCGGAAATAGCCGTAGCGGGAAAGCCGACCTGCTTTGTTCGCACCCCGGGGCCGCAGCGCGGTTCCGGGGTGCATGCTCTGGAAGAGCCTTGGGAGAGAAAAAGTGGAAACCTGTCCTGACGGGTGATTTACGAAATAAAATAAGAATACTATACTGTAAAAACAGAACTTTCAGATCAAGGGCGGCGGGCCGGTCGGATACCCCATGTGAACGCGGAGCGGAAACGGAGTGATCGCCATGGCGGGATTCAGGCGCAAAAGGTGCGGCGTGGTCCTCTATCTTTCCTTCCTGATCCTTTCTTTCTCCCTTTTTTTCTCTTTATCCGGCATGTCGGAAGGGGCGGTGAAATACGTTACCCGGACCGGATCCGGGAACAAAAGCGGTGCCTCCTGGGCTGACGCCCTTGACGAGGCAGGTCTTCGGGGAGCCCTGGACAGCGCGGTCTCGGGGACGGAATTCTGGGTGGCCAGGGGCAGGTACCGGCCGGTGACGGGCCTGGGAGACGCTCCGGCGGCCGCGAGAAGCGCTGCCTTCTCGCTGAAGACGGGTGTAGCTCTCTTCGGAGGTTTCGCTGGAACGGAGAACTCCAGGGA
>JAPXRK010000227.1:0-3474 GCA_033813575.1 Synergistales bacterium | reverse complement strand
GCCCCGGCGTCCGGCGTGCCGATGCTCCGCTCCCCGTAGTTCTTCGCCCGGCCGAACCTGGCGGCGAAATTGACGGTCTCCCCTGCACCGGCCTCCGCGGCCCGGGCGGCCGTCTTCATCATGTCAGCCAGGCTCCCTGTCGCGGTACCCAGGGCCTCCACGGCGGGCTCCAGGGCGTCCATCATGGTCTTGTCGCCCATTTTTGCCTTCGATAGTTCAAAGAGCGTCTCGTAGCCGCTGCGGAACATGGCCCTGAACTCCTCTTCGCTCATGTCCGCCCGGTCAGGGGCACCTTCGGCCAAACCGTCGAAGAGTGTGGTCCAGAGCGGTACGGCGCTTCCTCCGTTGATGGTCATCACGGCCATGGAAACTGCGTTCAAAAGCCCCAGGATGGTGCAGTCCTCCCCGGAATCGTCCACGGCCTTCCCCAGGGCCTTCATGATCTTTTCCATGGTGATGCCGTGGTCGGCGTCGCCGAAGCGGGAGTCGATGTCCGTCAGCTCGTCCCTGGCCGCGATTACGGACGCCGCACCGCCGAGCAGCATATTCTTCATCTGCCGCAGGGTTACCGTCACATTTTCGACCTCCCCGTACGATATTTTGAAACAAAATTCAATCATGATCCCTGGGTCATTTTACATTGGTCAATGAAACCTGTCCATAGAGTTACATAGGTAACCATTCGCGGAAGGAGGAGGGAAGAATAAATATCCCCCGGAATGAGAGCTCCGGGGGTGGGGAGGGAAATGGGCGGTTTGCAGGGAGGTTACCGGGGGTAGGCCATCTGGACCTCCTGGTCCGCCAGGGTATCGGGCAGCACAAGGTGGGTGATGATTCCCGTGCGGAGGGCGCCGAGAAGGCTTTCCGGGGTGAGGTAATCGGCGCAGAGGGCCACCACGTTTTTCGCGGCCCGCAGCCGGGGAAGGGAGATCTGCACGGCGATGTCGTTCCGGGGCTCGATGAAGCGGCCGCCGATGTCGTAATAGTGGGCGAGAATCCTTCCCACGGCCCCCTCCTCGGTGAGGGCCCGGCCGAACCGGGCGGCGGTGGCGAGGTCGGGGGAGGCGTGGAGGTTGGATATGCTTATCACGGCGGTCTCCAGGGAATTCCACCGGGATTCGATCTCCCGGTAGGCCTCGGTCTGCTCATACATCCCCTTCTCGTCTTCCGAATCGAAGAGGGCCGGCATGTAGAGGTAGGAAGCCTTCATCCCGGACTGAGCGGCGATGAGGCGCACAAGCTCGTTGGTGTGGTAGCTGCGGAAGGAAGCCTTGATCCCGCCGATGAGGGGAAAAACTTCGCCCTGCCGTGGATCGGGCTCCGGCGGCCGGGTCCCGGCGTATTCGGAGAAAAGACCCACCATGTAGCCGCACCCCACCCCGGTGAAGACGGTGTCCTCCAGCTCATCGTGCCAGAGGGTGAAGGCCCTCCGGACCACTTCTCCGTTACTGTCCGCCGGAGAAGGTCCCCGGGATGGCACCACGCAGGCTCGCTTCAGGGCGAACCGGGCGGCCAGCCGCTCGGCGAGGATCTGCTGGGCGCTGCCGGCCTCGTTGATGGTGATGGTGACCACGCCGAACTCCCGGGCCTCCGCCAGGAGCCTTGAAACCATGGGGCGGGATATCCCCATGACGCCGGCGATCTCGCTCTGGAGCATGTTGTCCCTGTAGTACATCTTCGCCGCGGCAGTCAGCCGCTGCAGTTTTTTTTCATCGGGTACCATGGGCCCTCCGGGGTGCGTTTTCGACCATTCTATTGAACGGATTGACATATGTCAAAAAGGTGTTTTCCCGACGTTTCTTGCTTTTTTCAAAAGAATTCACAGGGATACAGTCCTTTCCGGGTTAATCGGGTAGGTTCGAGGCGAATCTTTCCCAAGCATCCCCTTTTCGTGTACAATGAGCCAGATCATTTCCGAGGAGGGTCCCGCCATTACCCATTCCCGTTCCCTGACATCGGGGAAGATAGGTTCCCAACTGCTCTTCCTCGCCATACCCCTGCTGCTGGGGAACATCTTCCAGCAGCTGTACAATTTCGTGGCGGCCATCATCGTGGGCCGGTACGTGGGAGAAGCGGCCTTCGCCGCCATCGGCGTAGGCGGGACGGTGATGAACCTGTTCATCTTCGTCCTCACCGGCTGCTGCACCGGCGTCTCCATCATCCTCGCCTCCCTGTTCGGGAAAGGGGACTTCCACACCCTGCGGAAGGAGTGCTTCCTGGCTGTGGTGTTCGGGGCTGGTTTCACCCTTTTCGTGAGCCTCGCCTCCATCGCCCTGCTTCCTCCCCTGCTCGAAGCCATCCATACTCCTGCGGAGATCTTCGAGGGCACCAGGCAGTACCTAAACATCATCCTGGGAGGGCTCCTGGCGACCTTTTTCTACAATCTCTCCGCCGCTTCGCTCCGGGCCGTGGGGAACACCCGGTACGCCCTGGTCTTCCTGGTGACCGCCGTAATGCTCAACGCGGCCCTCACCTTCGTGCTGGTGGCCCGGTTCGGCTGCGGGATCGCGGGGGCAGCGTGGGCTACCGTCTTTTCCCAGGCGTTCTCCGCCCTGCTCTGCGTGGCGTACATCAGGAAGAAGCTTCCCTTCCTCGTCCCGACGAGGAAGGACATGAAGTACGACGGAGCCCTGCTGAAAAAGACGATCCTTTTCGCCTCCCTTTCGGCTCTGCACCAGTCGAGCCTGTACATAGGCAAACTGCTCGTCCAGGGGGCGGTGAACCTGCTGGGCACGGCGGCCATCGCAGCCTACACCGCCACGGGAAGGATAGAGGGGCTCTCCCTCGCCGTGGGCGAAAGCGGGGCCGAGGCCATCTCCGTCTTCGTGGCCCAGAACACCGGGGCTGGGAATCACAAGAGGGCCCTGAAGGGGTTCCTGGAGGGGCTCGCATCCCTGGCCCTCCTCAGTCTTTCAGTCTCGCTGCTGCTGTTTGCCACCGCCCGCCCCGGCGTGACCCTGTTCGTGGGGGCGAACCAGGGAGAAGCGGTCGCCGAGGGAGTGGCCTACATGCGGGCCCTCTGTTTCTTCTACATCTTCTCCTACATCGGCAGTTCCTTCGTGGGATTTTACAGGGGCACCGGCCGGATCAACATTCCCTTCATAGGCACGACCCTCCAGATTTCCGTGCGGGTGATCCTTTCCTACTGGCTCGCTCCCCTGCTGGGGCTGAAGGCCGTGGGACTGGCCACTGGGATCGGCTGGATCTCCATCGTGACCTTCCAGCTGCTGGTTTTTTCCAGCATACGGAAAAGGGAGCGGCGGGAAGAAGCGGCCCTTTCCGGCCGTTGAAGAAAATGCCCTGAAAGGGGAAAATGGTAGTAGCATATTGAAACCTTCTCTTTTTCAGGCAGCGGGGAGCGTCACCGGTGCTCGCTTGGGCCGCCGGCGCACATTGTCATCCCTGACAACTGCGCCTGAAACCGACATCCTTGTCGGTTTCTCGGCCTTGGCGCTGTCCCCCAGGGGATATTCT
>JAPXRK010000226.1:0-3484 GCA_033813575.1 Synergistales bacterium | reverse complement strand
CTGAGGAACGGTGGTCAGGCCGAGAATCTCCACGGGTGTGCTCGGTCCTGCGCAGTCGATCATTTTTCCTTCCGAGTCTATCATGGCCCGGATTTTGCCGCAGGCAGAGTCAAAAAGAAGGATATCCCCCTTGCAGAGGGTCCCTTCCTGCACCAGGACGGTCGCCACGGGGCCCTTGCCCTTGTCGAGCTTCGCCTCGACGACCACGCCCCGGGGTTTCACAGTGGGGTCCGCCTTCAGCTCTTCCATCTCCGCAACGAGGAGTATCATCTCGAGAAGCTGGGGCATGCCCTGGCCGCTCTTTGCCGAAACTTCCACCATGATGGTGTTTCCGCCCCACTCCTCGGGTGCGAGACCGATGTCCGAGAGTTGCTGGCGGACTCGGTCCGGCTTGGCGGCAGGCTTGTCGATCTTGTTGATGGCGACGATGATGGGGACCCCAGCCGCCTTCGCGTGGTTAATGGCCTCCCTGGTCTGGGGCATCACGCCGTCGTCCGCCGCCACCACGAGAATGGCGATGTCCGTCGCCTGGGCTCCCCTGGCCCTCATTGACGTGAACGCCTCGTGTCCCGGGGTGTCGAGGAAGACGATTTCCTTCCCCTCGTGCAGAACGGTGGAAGCTCCTATGTGCTGGGTGATTCCGCCGGCTTCCCGGGCGGTGATGTTCGTCTTCCGGATGAAGTCGAGCAGGGTTGTTTTTCCGTGGTCAACGTGCCCCATGACGGTGACGATGGGAGGGCGGGGCTCCATATGATCACCATGGAACAGGGCTCTCTTGATGACGGTGCATGTTCCGTCGGCGCCTTCCTGATCGGCCTCGTCCCCACATGCCATGGTGAGCACCACGTTGTAGGCGTCCTGCAGAACCTTCAGGCTTTTTTCGTCCACAGGACTGTCCGCCGGGATCATCAACCCTGCGGAGATAAGGCACTTCACCGCTTCCGCAGGAGAGATGCCGATGAGCTGGGCAACAGCCTTAACTGTGGATCCTCTTGAAACTTCGAAAGAATCTGTTTTTATCACGCTGCGCTCCTCTTCCTTTTTCCCAGGCCCTTGGGTACCGGAAACCCCTCCGAGGGATTCCTCCACAAGCTGGGCGATATCGTTGTCAATGGAACTCATGTGGCTCTTAACGTCAACCCCGAGATCGATCAATATATCGAGCAGCTCCTTATTGCTTTTCCCGAGCAGTTTGGCCAGTTCATACACCCGGATTTTACTCATTACTGTCTCCCCCTTCCGCAAGCAGTTGCGAAATAGAACGTGCAAAGCCGCTGCGTAACGGTAAAGCAACAACCTTCACATTTCCTGAACCGATAGCCGCAGAGAGTTCGCTTCCGGAAATATCCGGCAGAACAGTGATCGTGCTTTTTTCTGCAAACCTCCCATTCTGGAGGGACCGGTAGAAAGACGATTCCCCTTCTCCTGCGAAAAGCACCATAAGCGATTCTCCCCGGGCCAAGGAAGATTTTACTATATCCTGACCAATTTGCAGGATGTTCGCTCTTCGCGCCATGCCGAAAACCGAGAGCAGGGCTTCCTTGCGGTTTTTCACTGCCCTTTTTCTCCGCTTTCAGCTTCGGCAGCCATTTTCAGGAGAGTGTCGTATAACCCGGCGTCCACTTTCACCCTGAGGGCTTTTGAAAGGGCATCCCTTTTCCGGGCGCTGAGAATGCATTCTTCCTTGAGGCACACGTAGGCGCCCCTTCCGGGAAGCCTGCCGGAAGGGTCCACGGAAACCTCTCCCGCAGCGTTGCGGGCAATTCTCAGCATCTCCCTCTTGGGGGATTCCTCCCTGCATCCGACGCAGGTCCTGGGCCGCCGCCGCATCATGGCCGTCCCTCTATTCGGCACCGCTGTCGTCTATGATGTCCTGGAAAATGTCATGGAGCGTCGGCATTCTCTCCGGTTCCAGGGCATTGATGTCAATCTTCCATCCCGTGAGCCTCGCGGCCAGGCGCACATTCTGCCCGGCCTTGCCGATGGCGAGGGACAGCTGGTCAGGACGTGAAAAGACTGTAACTGCCTTCTCCTGCTCCAGAATTGGTTCGATCTTGACGATCTTCGCGGGGGAGAGAGAGTTCCTGATATACTGGAGGGGATCGCTGCTCCAGATGATCACGTCCACCTTTTCGCCGCACAGTTCCTTGCTGATGGACTTGATCCTGGCCCCGTTGTTCCCCACGCAAGCTCCCACGGGATCCACGTTCATGTCGAGGGTCTGGACCGCCACCTTGGCTCTCGCCCCTGCCTCGCGGACGATGTTCTTGATCTCGATGACCCCTTCCTGTATCTCGGGAACCTCGAGTTCAAGAAGCTTTCTCAGCAGGCCGGGATGGGTGCGGGAAACGACGATCCTGGGTCCCCGCGTTGTCTGGCGCACGTCAAGGAGGTAAAACTTGAGCCTTTCGCCGGGAATGTACTTTTCATTCACGATGCGCTCTTCCCTGGGGAGAATTGCTTCAGTTCGGTCGTTGAGGCGGATGAGCACCTGGTCGTTCTCCGATTTGAAGACCACGCCGGTAACAAGGTCCCCGACCCGGTCCGAGAACTCCTCGAAAATGATCTGCCGCTCGGCGTCCTTCAGCCTCTGGATGATGACCTGCCGGGCCGTCTGGGCCGCAATTCTGCCGAAATTTTCGGGATTTTTCTCTATGCGGATGAAATCGCCCTCGGTCACGTCCACGAACCCCTGGGCCTGGGCGTCGGCAAGGGAGATTTCCGTATCCGGCGACACGACATCCGCCACGATGTGCTTCACTTCACAGATGGAGATATCGCCGTTCTCCGTATCGATATGGACCTCCACCTCCTGGTTCCCGCCCTGGTATTTTCTATATGCCGAGATAAGGGCCGCCTCCAGGCTGGAAGCGATAACCTCCTGGGACAGTCCCCTCTCTTTCGTGATCTGGGCCAAAGCGCGGACGAAATCACGCCCAAGCTGCATTTATGAACTCCTCCTTTTATCCTGCTTATCCTGTTCCTCATACACAAGGGTGCCCTTGGTTATCGTTTCAAAGGGGATATGGACCGTTTCATCCTCATCCGATCCTCTGCCTGTCTCCACCTGCAGAAGGACCGTCCCGTCCTCCCCCGCTCCCAGGAGGAGACCCGTGAACCGTTTCTGTCCGCCGATTTCCTGCCTGGTCCTGACCTTGATTTTCTTTCCGGAGAATTTCCGGTAGTCCTCAAGAGAAAAGAGAGGGCGTTCGATCCCCGGGGAACTCACCTCCAGGTAAAACTGGCCGCGGACATACTCCTCGTTTTCATCCAGGAAACGGTTCAATGCCCTGGAGACGGTTTCGCAGTCCTTGACCAGGATTCCTCCGAGAGAATCTATATATATCCTCAGAATAGTCCGACGTTCCTCGTTTCCGAGGGTAATGCCCACGCATTCGTAACCGAGCCCCTCGACTATTTTCCGAAGGGCGCTGAAATTCTCTTTTCCCCTGTCGTCATCCATGCCCATCTCTCCCTACAGGCC
>JAPXRK010000225.1:0-3486 GCA_033813575.1 Synergistales bacterium | reverse complement strand
GAGCAAAAACGTGGCGGTGGTCACCATAACCGCCGACCTTCCACCCTTCGCGCGCCCGGGGCAGACGATCGACGTCACCGTGAGCACCATGGGTGACGCCAAGAGCCTCCAGGGCGGCACCCTTCTCCAGGTTCCCCTCAAGGGCGCCGACGGCGGCGTGTACGCCGTCGCCCAGGGTCCCGTCATGGTCGGCGGCTTCGCCGCGGGCGGCGCGGCTGCCTCGGTTTCGAAAAATGTGGTCACCGTGGGACGCGTTCCCGGAGGCGCCATCGTCGAACGGGACGTCCAGACCGACTTCACGCTGATGGGCAGGCAGGTCAGCCTTCTGCTCAGGAATCCCGACTTCACCACCTCCGACCGCATGGCCCGGGCCATCAACAGCGCCTTCGGCGCAGTGGCGCTGGCGGTGGACGCAGGACGGGTGACCGTCAACGTCCCTCCCCAGTACGCCGCATCCCCGGCTGCCTTCCTCGCCAGGATCGAGGGGCTCTCGCTCCGGCCTGACAGCGCGGCCAGGGTGGCCGTCAACGAACGGACCGGTACCGTGGTCATGGGAGGCGACGTGCGGATCAGTTCCGTGGCCGTCGCCCACGGCAACCTCACAGTACAGGTTGCCGAAAATCCCGAAGTCGTGCAGCCCCAGCCTTTCGCCGGCGGGCGGACCGCCATTCAGCCCCGCACGGACGTGCAGGCCCAGGAAAGCCCCGCCCAGCTCATTGCCCTCGATTCGACGAGCACCGTGAAGGAGCTTGTGGATGCCCTCAACTCGGTGGGGGCCTCCCCCAGGGATGTCATTGCCATCCTCCAGGCCGTCAAAGAGGCCGGGGCGCTCCACGGCGAACTGGTGGTGATGTAGCCGTGACCCTCTTCCATCCCCTTGCGGCAGCCACCCTCTCGTCCCGGCCCTCCGGTACGCCGGACGAAGGAAAGGCGAAAAAGGAACACGACAAGCTGCGGGAGGCCTGCCAGCAGTTCGAGTCCATCCTCCTAGCGGAGCTCTGGAAAAAAATGGCCTCCAACGCCCGGGAATTCGGCGGGCGGGAGGACCGTGACCGTCCCTTCGGCCCCCTGGAAGACCTGACCGTGGAAATGTCCTCGGAATATCTTGCCCGCAGCGGCGGTTCGGGCATGTGGAAAATGCTCTACGAATCCCTCCTTCCCCACCTGGAAGGAAAGGAAAAAGAGAAAGGAAGCCCCTCCTAGGTGTGGTGGGAGGAGGGGCTCCTGTTCACCTGCCTCGGATGTGGCCGGTGCTGCCGGGGCGAGCCGGGGGCCATCTATTTCACCCCGGAAGAGGAGACGGCCATGGCCGCTTACCTCGGCATTGATGCCGGCGAATTCAGAAATCGATTCGTTACCGGCAGGTGGCGGGCTCCCAGCCTGAAGGAAAAACACGGGGGCGATTGCGTCTTCCATGACGCCGGCACGAACCTGTGCCGCATCTATCCTGTCCGCCCCCTCCAGTGCAGCCTCTTTCCCTTCTGGCCTGTCCTGCTTGCCTCGCCGGAGGCATGGGACGAGGCGGGGCGAAGCTGCCCCGGCATGAACGGGGGCGAATTCCACTCTGCAGAGGAAATTGCCCTGGCCATGGCCGCCTGCCCCTTCCCGGACCTCCTCTGAGGGTCGGGTTTTTTGTTTTGTCATCCTGAGCGAAGCGAGGATCCCGGTTTGTCATCCTGAACGAAGTGAAGGATCTCGCAGTTGGTTTTCGGGAGACAAGCCCAGATCCTTCCGGCGAAAATCACGCCGTCAGGATGACAGGACAAGAAGCATCCCCGGTTGCCTTTCCCCTCACCGGCAGAAATCAGTGAAATTTCGTGGCCCATTCCGGGAGACTCGTCTATAATAGACAAGTCATCCGTTCATTTCGGGGCCTCTCCTGCCCCGGAAAGCGGAAAATGAAGGAATGGCCGGGAGGGTCGTCATGCAGCTCCAACTCTGGTCAGACATGAACTGGAGGCTCATCCTCACGCTGATCGTGGTCAGCGGCATTCTTGCGTACCTCGGCGACGTCCTCGGAATGCGCATCGGAAAAAAACGGATCTCCCTCTTCGGCCTCCGCCCCCGGGACACCAGCCGCCTCATCACCGCCATCACGGGAATGTTCATCTCCATCGCCATCCTGATCACCATGACCGTCATCTCGGAAAACGTCCGGACAGCCCTCTTCAGCATGAAGTTCATCCAGGGGCAGCTCCAGTCCCTCACCAGGGAGCTCCAGGAAAGCAGGAACGAATCCCAGCTCATGGCCATCAACCTTCTCGACAGCGAAACGCGCCTCAAGGAGCAGGAGGAGAAGCTTCTCTCCGTCCAGAAGGAACTGGCCACTGCCCAGCCCCTGCTCGAGGAAATCCGTCAGAGTCTTGCCACCACCCAGAAAGAGCGGGACCAGCTCGAAGAAGAAAAGAAAGCTCTCGCGGCCTCAGTGGAGGAGCTCAAGACCGAGGCGGAGGAGCTCCGGAAGGGGCTCATCCAGATCCGGAGCGGCCGCATCGCTGTCTTCGCCAAGGAGATCCTCGGCCAGATGGCCGTGGAACCCATGAGCGGCCGGTCGGAGACGGAGCAGATCTTCCAGGATCTGCGGCGCCAGGCGGAATACGTCATCGCCGCCCGGACCGGCCTGAGCCCGACGGAGATCGTCCTCGCCGTGGACATCGAAAAGGAGATGGAAAGCATCGCCGCCTGCACGGAACAGCAGGGCCGGAAATTCGTCCGCACCGTCGCCGTGGCCAACGCCGTGTTCGGCGAGGACATCAGGATATCCTACGAAGTCAGCGACAGCGTTCTCGTCTACCGGAAAGGGGAAGTCCTCTACGTTCAGACCGTGGATCCCGGGACGGTCGGGGAGAACGCCGAGGCCGAGCTCCATCTCATCCTCCGCATGGTGAACAGAAAGGCCGTCCAGGACTCCATCAAACCGGATCCGGCCACCGGGAAAGTCGGCGCCCTGGACGCCACGGCATTTTTCGAAGCGGTGGAAACCATACGGAAAGCGGAGGAGAAGCTCGCCGTGGAAATTTCCGCCGGAAATCGCTATCCCTGGATCGAAGATCAATGGGTTGTCAGTGGCCGCCAGATCGGGTAAAATCACTAATCTTGCGGTTGTCCCGGTCACGGGTAGCGCCGCGGCGCCGGGAATGAGTCCCGGCGGGTCCCGACCGGCTGATCGGGTCGGTGGGACGGTGAGTGCCGGTTCTTGTGCCGGACAGAACACAATCAGATGAGCATGAGGGTTTCTATGGCCAAGAGTGTTGTCATTCGGTCGCTGGGCATCTGCTTGCCCACGCGCCGCGTACCGAACGAGGAATTGGCGCGCCAGTTGCACGTCGACACCTCCGATGAGTGGATTCGCTCCCACACGGGGATCGGCTGGCGGCATATCATGGATGCCGACCAGACCAATTCCGACCTGGGCGCGGCCGCCGCCCGCGAGGCACTGGAGCGGGCGGGCGTCGATCCCGCCAGCGTCGACCTGATCGTGCTGTC
>JAPXRK010000224.1:0-3490 GCA_033813575.1 Synergistales bacterium | reverse complement strand
GACCTCCTCCGGCTCGAGATCGAGAGACTCCGGAGGAGGAAGCGTCACTTCCGCCGCTATCCCCGGGACCATTTTCATTCCGGGCTTGGCTTTCCTGGGGGGAAGAAGACGAACATTCCCGTCTTCCACGAGCTTTCTCGCGAAATTCCTGGTAATCCCCAGCCTGGAGGAAAGAAAGACATCGAGGCGGATGCCCCTGTCTTCCTCTCCGGCAGCAATGGTTTCCGTTCCGTTTTCGGGACTGTCGGGGAACCCTCCGTCGTCGTCTTCGCAGGAAGAAGAACCGACGGGGGGAAGATCCTCCATCATGAAGAACGACCGGCAGGCTCAGGCGGAAAGGACTGCCGAGCACCTCGGGCACAGCCCGTTTTCGTCGCCTTCCTCGGTATACTGCCAGCACCTGGGGCACTTTTCGCCCCCGGCCTTGTCCACCCCGATCCGGAGACCTGTCTCCTCATCTTCCCGGACCACAGCCATGTCTCCGATCATCTCAACCCAGCGGAAACCTGAGACGATGGAAAACACCCTGAGATCTTCGTCGGAGAAAAGGGAGGCTGCCTCGGGGGCCTCTTTTCGCTCCACCTCGACCCTGGCGTCCAGCGAATGGCCGATGATGCCCGCGCTTCTCGCCTGCTCCAGGACCCGGCTCACTGCCGCCCGCACGGTGAGGACCTTCGCCCATTTCTCTTCGAGCTGTTTCCCTTCGGTCACGGCAAAGGGTGTGGGCCAGTCCGAAAGGAAGATGCTTTCGGGGAGCTTCGTGTCAATCTTCCGCATTTCCTGCCAGACTTCCTCGGCGGTGAAGCTGAGGACCGGGGCCAGCATCCGGATAACCGCCGAAAGGACAAGCCACATGGCCGTCTGGCCGCTTCTCCTCGAAAGGGAATCGGTCCCGTCGGCGTACATCCTGTCCTTGCTCGAATCCAGGTAGAAGGAGCTGAGCTCGTTCACGCAGAACTGGTGGATGGCGAAGGTCGGCACGTGGAACTCGTAGTCGTCGTAGGCCACGTTCGCCCTTTCGATGACTCCGTTGAGCTTCTGCAGGATCCACCGGTCCATCTCCGTCATTTTTTCCACGGGGACGGAGTGGCTCTCAGGGTCAAATCCCTTCAGGTTGGCGAGGAGGTACCGGGCGGTATTCCGGATTCTCCGGTACGATTCGCTCAAATTCTTGACGATCCCCTGGGAGATGCGAATGTCGTTCCGGTAGTCCGTGGAAGCCACCCAGAGCCTCAGGATGTCCGCTCCGTACTCGTTGATGACCTCCTGGGGCGCAACCACGTTCCCCAGGGATTTCGACATCTTCTTGCCCTCGCCGTCGACGATGAAACCGTGGGTGAGCACCTGCTCGTAGGGAGGCCTGCCGTACATCCCCACGGAGGTGAGGAGGGACGTCTGGAACCAGCCGCGGTGCTGGTCGCTTCCCTCGAGGTACATGTCCGCGGGCCATTTCAGTTCCGGCCTGACCTTCAGCACGGCGGCGTGGCTCGATCCGGAATCGAACCACACGTCCATGATGTCCTTTTCCTTGGTCAGGTGCTTTCCGCCGCAGTGGGGACAGAAACACAGCTCCCCGAGGAGGTCTTCGGGGGTCTTGCTCCACCAGGCGGAGCAGCCTTCCTTCTCCACGTGCTTCTGCACCGCAAGAACCCGGTCTTCAGTGAGGACGGGCTTTCCGCAGTCGTCACAGTAGAAGGCGGGGATAGGCACACCCCAGATCCTCTGCCTGCTGATGCACCAGTCCGACCGGTCGCGGACCATGTTGTAGATCCTTTCCTTGCCCCATTCAGGAATCCAGCGTACGTCCTCCTCGATACAGCGGAGAGCTTCTTCGCGGAAATCCGACACGGAGACGAACCACTGGTCCGTGGAACGGAAGATGACGGGTTTCTTGCACCTCCAGCAGTGAGGGTAGGAATGGGAAATGGAGCCGTGGCCGAGAAGCCTGCCGCTCCCGGTCAGGATCTCAAGGATCTTTGCCGATCCGTCCTTGAGAGAGAGACCGTCCACCAGTCCCGTCCCCTGCTTGAAATATCCCTTGTCGTCCACGGGATTGTAGACTTCAATCCCGTACTTGACACCGGATTCGTAGTCCTCCACCCCGTGGCCCGGTGCGGTATGGACACATCCCGTTCCCGTATCGAGAAGAACGTAATCGGCGAGGAGGATCAGGATTTCCCGGTCGGGGTAGAAGGGATGGACCGCTTTCTTCCCTTCGAGATCCCTTCCTCTGACCGTCAGGATCTCTTCCCCGAAAGAAAGTCCCGTCTCTTTTTCCACGCTCTTCCTGAGGGCCTTTGCGAAGAGGTAAACTTTTTCTCCGGAACGGAAAAAGGAGTATTCATGATCTCCGCCGATGGCCACCGCCATGCGTGCGGGCAGCGTCCAGGGGGTGGTGGTCCAGACGATGACGTTCACGTCCAGGCCCGAGAGAGAAGGGTGGATCTCCTCGGCCCCGGGGAGGGAATAGGCGACGAAGATGGACGGAGACGTTTCGTCCCAGTACTCGATTTCCGCCGCTGCGAGGGCCGTCTGGCAGTCGATGCACCAGTAGACGGGCTTCTGTCCCTTGTAGACGAGGCCTTTCTTCACAAGCTCCGCGAAGGCCCCGAGCTGGGCAGCTTCGTACTGGGGCTTGAGGGTCATGTAGGGGTTCTCCCAGTCTCCAAGCACACCGAGGCGGATGAACTCCTCCCTCTGCACGTCCCGGAACTGGAGGGCGTATTCCGTGCATTTCTCCCTCAGGAAAACGGGGTCCACGGTATCCTTGTTCACCTTCAGCGTCTTGAGAACGTGAAGTTCGATGGGAAGGCCGTGGGTATCCCAGCCGGGAACGTAGGGGGCGTAATACCCTTTCATGGCCTTGAACTTGGGGATGAAATCCTTCAATATCTTGTTGAAGGCGGTTCCGATGTGAATGTGTCCGTTGGCGTACGGGGGGCCGTCATGAAGAACAAACGAAGGTGCTCCTTCCCTGTTTTTCAGCATCTTTCCGAAAATGTCCCGTTCTTTCCAGAAGTCGAGGAAACCGGGTTCTCTTTTCGCAAGATTCGCCCTCATGGGAAAATCAGTTTCCGGAAGATTCAGCGTCTTTTTGTAATCCCTATTCATGCAGCTACCCCCTTGTCTAATAGGCGAAACCGTCCCCCTGTGCCAAGAGGACGGCATAAAAGTCGATGCTATTTTAGCATAGTGAGAAAAAAATCCCTACAAAAGCCTTCTCCGGAGTGTCCCTTTCCCTGCCTCGGATTGGGAAAAACCTGTCACGGAACCGGATGACTCAGAAAAGTCCGGACAGAAACCTCACGGCAAAACTCGCCGTTTCCGCCCGGAAGAGCAGTACACTGTCCGGATACAACCTGTAGAGCTTGATTTCCTCGCCGCCCAGGAACAGAGAATTTCTGCCGAGGAGGCAGTTCCCCACCCTGTACCGGATTGAAGAGAATACTGCCCGGCCCCCCTGAACCGTCATCCAGTCCTTGCCCTGGAG
>JAPXRK010000223.1:0-3495 GCA_033813575.1 Synergistales bacterium | reverse complement strand
CGGCGGGGCCGCTCCTGTACCCGGGGAGCGGGCCCACGTCCTTCGTTTCGCGGGGTGAGTTCTGCTCCGCCCTGGCGAGGGCCCTGGGCTACCGGAATCTCCCACGGGACGGCCGCTCCCGCTACGGGGACATCCCGGAAGAGTCCCGGCTCCACGGCCCGGTGCACTTCCTCGCTGACAAAGGAGTGCTCGACCGGGCGGCCAGGGGAGGGGTCTTCATGCCCGACTCCTTCGTCACCAGGGGCGCGGCGGCCGATATGGTCATGAGGGCCCTCACGGCTCCCAGGGGAGGGAAATGACATGAAATGCCATCTGTGCGCAACAAAGGGGTGCGCCCGGGGCGAACCCTGCAGCCCCGGCAGGGGAACCGAGCTGTATGACGGCGAGGATCTCCGTCTCCTGAAGACGGCCTCCGACGTGGAGGCCCTGTATTACTGCACCCTGAACCGCCTGGAGGAAATAATGGAATTTGCCCGGAGGATGGAGTACAAAACGCTCGGGATCGCCTTCTGCGTAGGCTTCTCCGATGAGGCTGCCGTCCTCGGGGAGATCCTTTCGAAGGAGTTCGACGTCCATTCCGCCTGCTGCAAGGTCTGTTCCATGACAAAGGACGAGATCGGCGCGGCGAGGCGCCCCTGGGTGGGGGCCGTCTCGTGCAATCCCGCGGAGCAGGCCCGGCTACTCGACGAGGCGGGGTCTCAGTTCAGCATCGTCCTCGGGCTGTGCGTGGGCCACGACAGCATTTTTTACCGACATTCCCGGGCTCCGGTGACGACCCTGGTGGTCAAGGACAGGGTCCTTGGGCACAACCCCGCGGCGGTGCTCTACAGCCAGTACCTCAGGAAAAACCTGAAGCGCGCTCCCAGGGAGCGCACGGAATGAGCTCCGGAAGGGCCGCTGATCTCTTTTTTGGGAAATTTCCGGGAAAGGGAATGTCCCCGGGATCATTCGATGATTTTTCTATTGACAAACAGAGGCGCTTTGCATAAAATCTCCAAATATATCTGAAAAGGCGATGAACCGGTGTGTTCTTTTCCGGTCGTCCGGCGACAGAGAGGGGCGTTCAGCGGCTGAGAGGCGTCCCCGCCGGGGGAAAAGGGCGAAAAGGCCGGTGAGCCGGAATGGAAAGGACCTCCCCTAAAAAAAGGGCGGTTTCCGGAGTACATTCCCGGTGTGGGCTCCCGTGATCGGGCCCGAGAGGGACATGTATTTCTTCCATGTCCAATTAGGGTGGTACCGCGAGTTACGGCTCGTCCCTTCGGGGGCGGGCCGTTTTTTCTATCCCGACAACAACAGGAGGTGCGGAGATGTTTGGTGGAACAGGTACTGCAGTGGTGACACCGTTTAAAGAGGGCGGCGTGGATTTCGAGAGTTTCGGGCGTTTCCTGAACTGGCAGATCGAGGGCGGCGTCGAATTCCTCGTGGTCCTGGGGACCACGGGAGAAAGCCCCACCGTTACCGCCGACGAACGGGCGGAAATCATCACGTTCGCCGTGAAGACGGCGGCGGGAAGAGTGCCGGTGGTGATCGGCACGGGCACCAATTCCACGGCCAACACCATAGCCCTGTCCCAGCAGGCCGAGGCCCTGGGGGCCGACGGAGTGCTCGTGGTGACCCCGTACTACAACAAGCCCACCCAGGAAGGGCTGTACCAGCATTTCAAGGCGGTCGCGGCGGCGATCAGGATCCCCCTCATCGTCTACAACGTGCCGGGCCGCACGGGAACGAATATCCTTCCCGAGACGGTCCGCCGGCTGAGCAGGCTGCTCAACGTGGCGGGAATCAAGGAGGCGGCGGGAGACGTGGCCCAGATCGACACCCTGGTCCGGCTCATCAAGAAGGACCGTCCCGACTTCGCCATCCTCTCCGGGAACGACGACCAGGCATTCCATCTCGTGAATTCCGGCGGCGACGGAGTCATCTCAGTGCTGTCCAACGTCATGCCCCGGGAGACGTCTGACATGATCCGCCTTGCCCTCGCCGGTGAGGTGGAGAAGGCCCGGGAGCTCCATCACAGGATGTTCCCCCTCATGAAGAACCTGTTCATGGAGTCGAACCCCATTCCGGTAAAGTATGCGGTGAACCGTCTCGGACTCTGCAGGAACGAGCTCCGGCTTCCCCTCGTTCCCGCCTCGGAGAAGTGCATGGCCGTCATCGACGAGTCCCTGAAGGAGTGCGGGGTGAGCCTATGAGATACGGACTTGTGGGGGCTTCGGGGCGCATGGGGGGGGAGATCCGGAAGGCCTTCGCTTCCCATGAGCTCTGCTACACCCTTGATATCGGCGGAGAGACCTGCGAAGGCACGCCCGAGGTCATGGTGGACTTTTCCCTGCCCTCGGCCCTCGGCGCCACCCTTGACGCGGTGCGGCGCTTTTCCTGCGCCCTCGTGCTGGGCACCACCGGGATCACCCCGGAACAGATGGACGAAGTGCGGTACGCGGCCAGAACGTCGGCGGTGGTCCAGAGCTTCAACTTCGCGGCGGGAGTGACCCTGTTCAAGATGATCCTCCGGGAGTTCGGTCCCCTCTTCGCCGACTGGGACGCGGAGATGAGCGAGACCCACCACAGCAGGAAAAAGGACGCCCCCTCCGGGACGGCCATCCTCCTTCGGGAGGCTCTTGGGCGGGACTGCCCCACCCATTCCCTCCGGATGGGCGGCGTTCCGGGGGACCACACGGTGTTTTTCGCCAACGAGGGAGAAGTGTTCACCCTGACCCACAGGGCCATCTCCAGGAGCGTGTTCGCCCTGGGGGCCCTTCGGGCGGCGGAATTCGCCGCCGGGGCGAAGCCCGGGTTTTATTCTTTCGAGGAGGTCCTCACATGCGGACGGAAGACATCATAAGGCTCATCAAGGAATCGAAGAAGAAAACGCCCTGCATCGCCTACGTCTCCGGGGACCTTGATGGTATGGACGCCGGGGGGTGTGTTTTTGTCGGCGGGAAGGACTTCGGCATCCTGTCCGGTGACCGGGCGGAGGTCGAAAAAATCCTGTCGGAGAACGCATCGAAGATCAGGTCGGTCCACATGGAGACCAGGGCCCGGAATTCCGCCGTTCCTCTGGCGGACCTGAATAAATACGAGGCCCGGATCGAGCCCGGCGCGGTGATCCGGGACATGGTGGAGATCGGGAAAGGCGCTGTGGTGATGATGGGCGCCGTGATCAACATCGGCGCTGTCATCGGCGAACGGACCATGATCGACATGAACGCCGTGGTGGGCGGAAGGGCCCGGATCGGCGCGGACTGCCACATCGGCGCGGGAGCGGTGGTGGCGGGAGTCATCGAACCGCCGAGCGCCACGCCCGTGGTGATCGAGGACAAGGTCCTCGTGGGTGCCAACGCCGTCATCCTCGAAGGCGTCAGGGTCGGTGCCGGGGCGGTGGTGGCGGCGGGCGCCATGGTGACGAAGGATGTGCCCCCCAGGACAGTGGTGGCCGGGTCCCCCGCCAGGGTGGTCAAGGACGTGGACGAAAAGACGGAATCCAAGACGGAGATC
>JAPXRK010000222.1:0-3506 GCA_033813575.1 Synergistales bacterium | reverse complement strand
CCCCGCCGTGGACAGGAGCACCCCTCCCCTCCGGGCGGGACTGGCCGCCGCCGCGGGCGCCCTCATCGGCATGGGGCTTCTCTCCCCTCTCACTGCCCTCTTTTTCGGCTCCCGGGAGGCGGGTTTTCTCTTGGGCGCCCCCCTTGGAGCCCTTGCCCTGACCCTGGCGGCCCTCAGTCTTCCCGAAAACCGGAAGCTGCTGTGGGCACTGGCGGCCATCCTCGGCCTGGCCACATTTCGGGAGGCACTCGCATTCCTCGGGTCCGGAGCCCTTTTCTCCCGGGGCTGGAACCTCCTGCGGAAAAACCGGGGCTCCCTTGCGCGCCTGCTGCTCTTTCCCGTCCTCCTGGCCCTGGTGCTCCTGCTCGGCAGAAGAACGGAACGGGTTGACCGCAGGGCCTGGGCGGAAAGGCTCGAACAAGACCTCTCATCCTGGCTCGAAGGGGCATCCCGGGTGGCCTTCCTGCTGGGGACGGCTGAAAGAGGCCCCGAATCAGCCCCCGCCGACAGGGAACTGCCGGCCCTCGCGGCGAAAATCTTCGCCCTGTCGGGGGTTTCCCGGGACGACCTGGCTGCCGGAATGGATGAACTGGCCGCGGACGTACGCAACCTCGGCTTCGGCAGCGGCGGGGAGGCAGGGGAATTTGCCTGGGATCCTGAAGGGGCGGACCGGTTCGAGGTCTTCGGGACTGTCGAACCGGGCGACCGGGTGAGGGTGGAGCGCCCTCCCCTCCTTCGGGACGGCCTGGTCCTCCGCCGGGGGCTGGTGCGGAAGGTGCGCAATCCATGAGCGCCCGTTCAGCGCTCGCCGCCGACTTCGGCACCACGAAGACCTACTTCTCCAAGTGCCCCGGCGACGACCCTTCGCCGGTGAGCGTCGATTTCGGCGACGGACGGGACGGCATCCCCTCCGCCATCCTCTACCGGGAGGGGAAGGGCCCCCTGGTGGGGCAGACTGCCCTCGACGCCTACGGGGAGGCCTCCCCGAAAGAGCGGCGGTCCCTGCGCCTGCGCACCAACTTCAAGGCCGACCTTGCCCGTTCGGAAGCGGCAAGGACCGCGGCAGCCGATTTTCTTGCCGCAGTGCTCGCCGGTGCGAGAAAACAGCATCTCGACCTGGAGCCGGGCCGACGGCAGGTACTGTTCGGCGTTCCCAGCGAGGCCGGAGACCTCTTCCGGTCCGCCCTCCGGGAAACGGCCCGGCAGGGGGGCTTCGGCCTCCCGGATCTCGTGGACGAGCCGAAGGGAGCCCTGCTCTACCACCTCAGGCAGGGGGACATTTCGGCCGAACAGGCCCTGGAGGGCGTCCTCGTGGCGGACTTCGGAGGGGGCACCTGCGACTTCGCCTTCCTGGAAGGGGGCAAACCCGTCCACTCCTGGGGGGACATGAACCTGGGCGGGCGGCTTTTCGACGACCTGTTCTACCAGTGGCTCCTCGACCGGAATCCCGGTCTCGGGGAGACGCTGGAGGATCAGGGATCTGCCTACTTCGTCCAGTCCCACCTCTGCCGGGAGGTGAAGGAATTTTTTTCCCGGTCCATGGCCCGGGACAGGGACGAGACCATATCGAAAATCCTTCCGGGATACGGGGGGATACGGAACATGACGTGGGGGGAATTCCAGCGTCGAGGGTCCTCCTGGTCCCCGTCGGCCTCTCTCCGGCGGGAGGCGCAGGCGGAAGGCGGCACGGAATTCTTGCCGGAAGGGGCGGACCTTTTCCTCACCTTCAGGGAATGCCTCCTCTCCGGGCTGCGGGAGAAGGGAATCGATCCCCTGGGGATTTCCCTGGTCATCCTCGCGGGAGGAAGCAGTCTCTGGCCCTTCGTCCCCGACATCCTCGGGAAGGAGCTCGGCCTTTCCCCCGGGAGCGGACCTGCCGCCGGGGGAAGGATCCTTCTCCGGAGCGAACGGCCCTACGCCGTCATCTCCATGGGACTGGCCCTTCTCCCTGCGCTGACGGCGAAGTTCGACGCCGTCAGGGAGGCGCTCGCCTCGGAGCTTCCGAACTTTCTGGAGAACGGGATGGGACCCGTCCTCGCCCGCCGGTGCGCCGCCGTGAAGGAACGCATTCTCGCCGAGGCGGGAAACGAATTCTTCCGGAAGAAACTTCGTCCCCTCCTTGAGGAATTCAGAAGCACCGGGGGGTCCCTCGCGTCCCTCCGCAGGCGGCTCGACGAGCGGCTCGCCGCCGAAGCCCCCCTGCTGCGGGAAAGCCTGGAAAAAAGCTTTCCCACCGTTCTCCGGGGGCTGGGGGAAGAGACCCGGGAACTCGCCGCCCGGTGGTTCGCCGCCCACGGCGTCAGGGCTCCCCGAAGAAATCTTTCCCCGGGGCCGGGAAGCCGGGAAACAGGCGGGGCCTTCCCTTTTCAGGTCCCCGGGATGGACGGTGTGGTGAACGTCCTCGCCGGCGTGGTCGGCAGCCTGGTCACCGCCGGGGCGGCCCTGCTCTGCGGAGGCTCGGGTGCGGCCCTTGTGGCCGCCGGACCCGTGGGGCTTGCGGTGGGGGGAGCGGCGGGGCTCGCCCTGTCGGCGCTCCTGGTGCGCTACGGGCGGGACAGGCTCAAGAGGATAACCGAGGAGATCCCCCTCCCTCCTGCGGTTGCGGCTCTTCTCGTCACGGAGGCGGGAATGGAGGAAGCGGAGAGGAACCTCGAAAAGGCCATGGGAAAATGGCTCGACGAGCGGCTCGCCGCGGCCCGGAAGGAGCTTGAAGATCATATCCGCGCCCTGGTTGCGGACGAACTGAAATCCCTGACGGAGATCGGGGCGCTTCGGCCTGCCCCCTGACCCGGCCGAAGGAGGACTCCCCGTGGAATGGACAGCCTTTCTCACCTATGTGCTCATTGCGTCCCCCACTCCGGGTCCGAACATCCTGAAATGAACGTACAAGACACCGCCCCCAGATATCAGGGGGCGGCGTCTTGTACGTTTCCCTCAGTGAAACCTATTTTCTCGGGAGAAGCCCCGCTTCTTTCGACACGACGAAGCCGGAAAGCAGCCTGTCGATCTTCTCGGAGTTCTCCGCCAGTGCCTGGGCTTCCAGGGCCAGGTTACGGGACGCATCCACGGTCTCCCCCGAGGCGTTCTTGATATGCCGTATGGCCTCCATGACCTCGGACGTGGACCTGGATACCTGCTCCACGCCGGCGGTCATCTCCTCGGCGGACGCGGCCTGTTCCTCGGCCACCGCCGCTATGCCCTGCATGGCGTCCGTGGACTTGGCGATCTGGGCCATAGCCCGGTTGAGCTCCTCGAGGGCGCCTTCAGCGGATTTCACCGTGTTCTCCATGATGGTACTCGCCTCTCCTGTGACGGACAGGGACTTTTCGGCCCCCTTCTCGAGGGCTGCGATAAGCTTCTGGACCTCCAGGGCGGCGTGGCCGGACTGCTCCGCGAGCTTCCGCACCTCGTCGGCGACGACGGCGAATCCCCGGCCGTGCTCCCCGGCCCGGGCCGCCTCGATGGCGGCGTTGAGGGCCAACAGGTTGGTCTGGTCGGCGATGGAC
>JAPXRK010000221.1:0-3523 GCA_033813575.1 Synergistales bacterium | reverse complement strand
AAACCTGCCAGCTGAAGTGGCTGCCCTATGGCGATAAGGTACAGCAGAATGGCTGTGGGGACGATAAGCCCGGCCATTCTTTCCAAGGTAAGGATGTCTTTCCACCTTGGGATCTCCTCGGGAGGAAGCTTTTCGATGCCCATGCGTACTGTTTGGAAATGGACTCCGCTGAACACCCCGGTGTAGTAGAGCAGACAGGGAAGAAGGGCATATCCGATGATATGGAAATAGGATATGTTGAGAAACTCGGCCATCATGAAAGCACTGATGCTCATAATGGGGGGAGTGATTCCGCCTCCCGACGATGCAATGGCTTCCACCGCAGCCGCAAATTCCGGACGATAGCCCAACCGTTTCATCAATGGGATCGTATAGCTGCCTGTGACCATGACGTTTGCCACCGAGCTTCCCGATATGCTGCCGAAAAGTGCGCTGGAGACGACAGCCGCTTTAGCAGGACCGCCCGTGTATTTGCCTGTTATGGCGAGGGCTATGTCGATGAATGTTTTTCCTCCTCCGGTGGCCGAAAGCAAAGAGCCGAAGATGATGAACATGGAGATGAACGTCGCCGACATGCCCGTGACACTGCCGTATATTCCGAGAGGAGAGTAATAGAGTGAGCTGAGTACAAACTCAAGATCGATCCCCTTCAATTTCCACATGCCCGGGAAGGACTCTCCCGTAAAAATATAGCCAAGCAGGAGGACGACCATGAGCGGGATGGCCAGGCCAACGGACCTTCGGGCTGCTTCCAGGACGAGGAGCATGAGCGCCCCTCCGAGAGCCAGATCAAATGATGATGCCCCGGTGGTTCCCACATAGATGTCCAGTGCCTTGATGAATGCGTTCAGGTTTGCGGCCAGAAGAACCGCTATCAGGATCAGGTCAAACAGGGAAATGCCCTCGTCGAGTGTATCTTCCTCGTTCCGGGCGCGGAACGGAAAGTAGAGAAAACCAATGGAAAGGCCAAATGCAACGTGGATCGCCCTGAACTGGATATCGAGGAGACCCGTCAGGTAAATCGGAGCCAGGAGCTGAAAGACGGCAAGAAAAAAGCCGAGGGTGAAGATGACTTTTGTCTTTATCCGGCCAATTGAAGAAAAGCTCACAGTTCATCCCTCCCGCATGGGGCCTGGCTGCGCAGGGAACACGCAGCCGGCCGAGATAAGGGGCAGATGGCGCTATTTCTTGTACTCCGGAGGAATGAACCGCTCCGGTACTTCGATTCCCTTTTCCTTCGCGTAGCGGATGAGCCCGGCATGGGCCGGCACAACGTCGTCACCGGCGTTCCTGAAGTAGTCTCCCACCGGGTCGAAACCCTTTACGGGCCCGTAGGCCGCAGCGATCTCGTCAAAGCCTTCCACGTAGGCCTTTACGATCTGGTATCCCACCTCTTCCGGCATGGATGCTGTGGCGACAGCCCCGGCGATGGGACATTCCTCCCATATGGGGCCCACGTCCGGGAATTCCTTGATGCTTCCTTTTTCACGCTTGAGGAAGGTCATGTAGGGGATTTTTTCCTGGATTTTCTTAACGTCTTCCTCGGAGTATCCCACGACGGTGAGCGGCGTCGTGAGGTTCACCTCTATGAGTGAGGCATCGATGCTGTTGAGCCCGCTCGATTTCTGGAGGCCGGCGATCCTGTTTTCCTTCAGCGCGGTTATGGCATCTCCAAGGGCGGAGGGAACGAGCTGGATGTTGTGCCCGAGGATCTTGTCGTACTGCATGATGTATGCCGCGGATGCCGAACCGGGGATGCCCGGGCAGAACCGCTTTCCCCTGAGGTCGGCGAAGGACGTTACCCCCGAGTCTTTGCGGACGTACAGCCGGTCGGCGAAGATGTTTCTCAGGAAGAGCCACCGGACATCCTTGAACTGCTTGCCTTCGAAGCCTTCGATCCCCTTGTAGAGCTGCAGGGAACCGGGAAGGTCGATGGCCATGGCGAAATCGAACACTCCGGCGCTTATCTTCCGCAGATTGTCCATCCCGGCCCCGCTTTCGACGACGGTGACCTGGATGCCGTTATCGGCCTTGTTGATGACGTTGGCGGCGGCCACACACCAGGCATACACGCCCGAAGTGGATGAGGTGCTCCCCATGTTCAGATGGATGTCCGCCTGAGCAGTACCGGCAAATAGAAGGACTGCCGCAAGGACCGCAATGCTCAATCCTGAAAAAATACCCTTCCCGAATTTCATTTTCATATCCCTCCTGTCCGTTCTTCTCTTTTTCGCCTTTGAGAAAAGATCTCCGCAGGGGTACGCACATTTGCTTCCTGAACCACACTCCTTTCGCTTTTCCTCCGGGGTCACCGGTGAAGGATGAATTTTCCGTTCTTTTTCAGGTACTCAACAAGCCCGCCTTCCCTCAATATGTCGAGCATCACGGGAGACAGGGGCTCGAGGGGGATTCTTTTTCCCTTTTCTGCCAGTTCGACGAAATTCTGCCCGATATTGACGGTGATCGTATCGTCCTGGGCGATGCCCTCCGTGTCGCAGAGGAAGCATGGAATTCCCTGGTTGATTGCGTTGCGGAAGAATATGCGGGAATAGGATTTTGCGAGGATGGCCGAGATCCCTGCGAACTTGATGGCGATGGGGGCCTGTTCCCGAGACGATCCGCAACCGAAGTTGCGCCCGGCGGCCACGATGTCTCCCGGGCGGACCCTTTGGGAGAACCCGGGAGCGATGTCCTCGAAGACATGTTCCGCCAGGGTGGTGAAATCGAGGGTTTTCGTGTATTTCCCCGCGATGATGTAGTCGGTGTTGATGTTGTCCCCAAAGGTATGGGCTTTTCCGGTCAGAATGTTTTCCATCTCTGTCCTCCTCACTGCCGGCCTTTGAGGTGGGGCCGGGGGTCGGCGATCCGTCCCTCGAGGGCGCTGGCGGCGCACGTGGCCGGGGAGGCCAGGTAGACCCCTGACTTGTTGTTCCCCATTCTGCCCTTGAAATTGCGGTTGGCGGTGGAGAGGACGTTTTCGCCGTCTCCCGGGACGCCGAGGTGCGTGCCCGGGCAGGGTCCGCATCCGGGTGGAAGGATTGTGGCTCCGGCCTCCACAAGCTGAAGGATAATGCCTTCCGACAGTGCGTCGGCCAGGACCTTTCTCGATGGAGGGCAGACAAGCAGCCGGCAGTTCGGGGAAACATGTTTCCCTGCAAGGATCCGTGCGGCAATCCTGAGGTCGTCAAGCCTTCCGTTGGTGCAGGTGCCGATATAGACCTGGCTGATTTCCGTCCCCGCAGCCTCCGTAACGGGAACTGCCGCGTCCACCGAGTGGGGGAGGCTCACCTGCGGGGGGACGTCGGGCGCGAAAATTTCCATCTTCGAGTCGAACCGGGCGTCATCGTCGTCGAATGCGGGGATGCCTTCGCCTTTCCCCAGCGCCCTGATATGGGCCGCCGTCTTTTCGTCCGCCTCCATCAGGCCGGCCTTGGCACCGCACTCGATGGCCATGTTGCTCAGGGTCATCCGTTCCGAAAGGGACATTCCCCGTACCGTTTCCCCGCAGAAGGAGAGGGCGAGA
>JAPXRK010000220.1:0-3535 GCA_033813575.1 Synergistales bacterium | reverse complement strand
ACCTTTGCCTTGGAGGTGTACGATAGATGATACTGCTCAAAAATGCCCGTATTTTCGACGGCAGAAGCATTGGTACGGCATCAGAAGACCTTCTCCTGAAGGACGGGGTGGTCGCAGGCAGGGGGAAAGACCTTTCCGGGGATGGAGCCGAGGTCTTCGATCTCGGAGGAAAGCTGCTGTGCCCCGGATTCATTGATCTTCACGTTCATTTTCGGGATCCCGGCTACGAATGGCGCGAGAATACGGAGAGCGGAGCCAGGGCAGCTGCGGGAGGCGGTTTTACTACGGTCGTGACAATGCCCAATACCGATCCCGTGGTGGATAACCCCGTGACCGTGGAATACCTGATAGCCCGTGGCAAGATGGCCGGAGCGTCGAGAGTGCTTCCGTCGGGGTGCGTGAGCAGGGGGCGCCAGGGGAAACAGCTTGCTGAACTTTCCCTTATGGCGGATTCGGGGGCTGTTTTTTTCACTGATGACGGGTCTCCTGTATCGGACGCGAAGCTTCTCAAGACAGCCCTTCTTTATACGAGGGACCTTGGCGTAAGAATAATGGAGCACCCGGAGGAACCATCCCTGACAGCCAAGTCCCAGGTGAACGAGGGGGCGGTCTCCGCTGCGAGCGGTTTGAAAGGGTGCCCCGCTTCAGCAGAGGTAATAGACATCCTCCGCGGCATAGCCCTGAGCCGGGAGACGGACAGCCCGATCCATTTTACCCATGTGAGCACTGAGCTGGCCATGGATGCCATACGTCAGGCAAAAAAAGAGGGTCTTCTTGTAACCTGTGATGTGACTCCTCACCACCTCTCTCTCGACGAGACTTATGTCCTTGTCAGCCGATACTCCTCGGCCTACAAGGTGAGCCCCCCCCTCAGGACGCGAAAGGACGTCAAAGCACTGTGGGACGCCATTGCCGACGGCACGGTGGATGCAATAGTCACCGACCACGCACCCTATCACGTGGACGACAAGGACGTTCCCTTCCAGGAAGCGCTGAGCGGCATCGCTTCCCTCGAGTGCGCCGTGCCGGTTGTCCTTGATACCTGGCTCAAAACGGGCAAACCTGTTCCCCTTGAGCGTCTTCTCTCGCTTTTCACATCGGGTCCTGCCGCCCTGCTTTCCCGTCCGTGGCGCTCCCTGGGAGGGCTGAAGGAAGGATCTCCGGCCGACGTTACCGTCCTCGACCTCGAAGCGATAAAGAGGGTCGACGTGAACCAGTGGAAGAGCAAAGCGCGCATCTGCCCCTGGGACGGTGAGATGCTGCAGGGATGGCCTGTTATGGCACTGGTGGAAGGAAAGGTCGTCATGAACAGGCTGAAGGAATCAGAATGAGCTGCGGTGGCGGTATCCCGGGGGATCACGCTGCGACAGTCCTCGGGCATCGTCCTCTCGGCGATGGTTCAGGGCTGCTTGCCGTCAGGTGCGAAGAGATAGCTGCCGGAGCCGAACCGGGCCAGTTTGTAATGGTACGCCCGGGAACGGGGAACGATCCCTTCCTGGGCCGCCCCCTTGCGGTGGCCGATGCTGCAGGCGATGTGTTCAAGATGGTGTACAGGATCGTCGGAAGAGGAACTGCCCTGCTGGCTTCAAAACGGCAGGGGGATCCGATAACGGTACGGGGTCCCATAGGAACGGGATTCTTTTCCTCGCGGGGGGAGAGCCCCCTTCCCCAAAAGGTGATCCTCGCCGGGGGATCGGTGGGGGCGGCACCCCTTCTTTTCGCTGCAAGAAAATTGGGTCTCCAGAAAATTGCAGGTACCGTCATGGGAGTATCGGGACGGGGATGGGAAGGGTATGCTGAATGGCTGAAGGAGGCCTTTCCGGGAACTGCCCTTTATTCAGACGACGGTACCATCGGAACAAAAGGAACCGTACTTTCAGGTCTTCCCGGCACACTGCCCGATGACACGGAAATATGGGCGTGCGGCCCCCAGGGTATGCTCAGGGCCATTGCTGCTAAGTATCCCGGTGAGGGACAGCGGATCATGGTGGCCCTGGAATCGAGGATGGCGTGCGGAATGGGCGGATGTCTGGGATGTGTCATCCCCACAATTCACGGCAACCGGAGGGTATGCGTGGACGGTCCTGTGTTTTCAGCCGGGGAGGTGAAGTGGAATGACCTTTCTTCCAGCTGATGATTCCGTTAACGTGGGTGGACTCAGTCTTGGATCACCTGTGGTCATCGCTTCCGGGGTGTGGCCCTACGAGCCTGCGCTCTGGTCTCCGGAGCGGTTGGAGGGAGTTGGTGCTCTCTGCACAAAGGCTGTCAGCCTCAATTCCAGGGAGGGAAACAGGGGCGTACGGGTATGGGAAACGCCCTGCGGAATGCTGAACAGCATCGGGCTGCAGAATTCGGGCGTCCGCTCTTTTCTGAAAGATCATCTTCCCATAGTCCGGGAATCCGGTCTTCCCTTTCTCGTGAACCTTGTTATGGAGTCCGAGCGGGAGGTTCGGGAAAGCCTCTCTGCCCTAAGGGAAGCGGGAGATGCAATACCTGCCGTAGAGCTGAATATTTCCTGTCCCAACGTGGACGGGGACGGAATGGCATGGGGCATCTCTCCCGAAAGTACTGCGAAAGCCGTATCCATAGTGCGAAGCGAGTGGGGGGGGCCCCTCTGGGTGAAGCTTACTCCCCAGTCACCGGATTTTGAGGAAGTTGCGAAAGCGGCCGAGGGTGAGGGGGCTGACGCGCTCGTGTGCGGCAACACGTGGCTTGGAATGGCCATGGATGTAAAGAAAAAACGCCCCGCATTTCAGCGTGTATTTGCCGGACTCTCCGGACCGGCGGTTTTTCCTCTCGCCCTCCGGACGGTCTGGCAGGCAGCCGGGGCGGTTTCCATTCCGATCGTCGGGTGCGGCGGTGTCGCATCCTGGGAGGACGCGGCGGCCATGATCCTCGCCGGGGCATCTGCAGTGGAGACAGGAAGCGCCATGTTCACCGATTTCGACCTGCCCCGGAAAATAAGGGAGGGATTGGCACATTTCGCAGCCGGTGAAGGAATGAAGTCCTTCAGTGACCTTGTCGGACTTGGCAGAAAACAGTAATTCAGGAGGAAAAATATGAACAGAGGACCGGATCATCTTATTCTCGCCCTAGACGTGGAGCGCCCTTCAGACGGCATGGAACTGCTCTCTTCCCTCGGGGGCCGGCTGAAATACGTGAAAATCGGCCATCAGCTCTACGCACGGGGAGGAATACCGTTCATACGGGCAATCCAGGATGAGGGGTTTGACGTATTTCTCGATATAAAGCTCCACGATATCCCGAATACGGTTCTGATGGCCGTAGAAGCACTGGCATCACTGGGACTCTGGGCCCTGACGCTTCACTGCGGCGGAGGAAGAAAAATGCTGGAAGAGGCGGTGAAAGCGAAGAAAAAGGCCGGTTCGTCCATGTATCTTCTGGGTGTTACAGTGCTCACAAGCTTTGACCATGCTTCGTGGGCGGAGGTCTCTCCGGGATGCTCTCTGCAGGATGCCCTGGAGAGAAGAGCCCGTCTCTGCAGTGAATCGGGAATTGACGGCATCGTCTGTTC
>JAPXRK010000219.1:0-3564 GCA_033813575.1 Synergistales bacterium | reverse complement strand
GTTCTCCAGCGCCGCTACGGCGAGCACCACCTTCTCTTCTCCGTCCTCGCCCCCGGCGCTCATGGGATCGCTGAAGCGGATGGCCTCCTTCAGGTCATTGAGCCCGCCGATGATGCCGGACGCCATCTCCCTGTGGGAACAGAGGTTCAGCTCCCCGGCCAGGGAGCCGATCCTGGTGGTAAGGACGAAGAGCCTGCTCCTCTTCAGGGAGGCCGTAGTGTCCGCCTCCTTCGTGCTGAGGGACAGGATGGTGAGCGCCCCCCCGCCGCCGGCCAGAAAAATGAACCCAAGGATGTGGGTGGCAAGGTAGGCGTTTCTCGACAACCCGAGATAGTAGTGGGAGACGGCCACGTTTCCGAGGACGAAAGCACAGTACAGCGCCAGCGCAGCCGAGATCCCGAGCAGCAGGGGAAGGGGCGCCGTTCCCTCCCGCCCGGCGAAGATGTGGAAGAGCATGTAGACAAAGGCGAGGACCACCGCAAAGATGATCGCCCAGAAGGAAATCCAGAAATTCCCGGTCCTTCCCTCCTCCGGGGTGAGGAGGAGCATCGCTGCCGAAAGCCCCGCCAGGACCACCAGGAGAACCGCCAGCAGAATGAACCCTTTCGTGAATACCCTGTTCATGACATCACCTTCCGTTTATCTGTCTTCAGGGCTGTTCTTCCCCGACAGTTCCGCCCCGCACTCCGCGCAGAATTTCGCGCCGGGGGAGGCCGTATTTCCGCAGGAGGGACACCGGGGCGACAGGGCCATGCCGCATTCCGGGCAGAACTTCATCCCCCCGGAAAGGGGAGCGCCGCACCCGGGGCAGACGATCCTGCCGGGCACCGGGGCGCCGCATCCGGAACAGAACCGTGCTCCCTCAGAGACGCCCGCGCCGCACTTTCCGCAGGTCCTGGAAGAAGACGGTGCGGCAAGGTTCTGCCCCATCTGCTCCGCCATCCGCCCGAAGGCGCCGCCCATGCCCACGCCGACCCCGAGCCCGAGCCCGGCGTTGATGAGATTTCCCCCGCCTTCGTTGGAAGCCGCCTTCTCCAGGGCGTCGAAGGAGCGCATCTGCTGGTAGCTGTAGCCGAGCACCTCCATCTTCGCCCGCTCCGTGAGGGTTTTCTTCAGCTCGGCGACAGCCGGGTCCTCCTCCGGGACATTGATGGAGTTCACGAAGAAGTTGAGCACCTCCACGCCGTACTCTCCGAACAGGGGGGCCACTTTCTCCCCCATGACTTCGGAAATCTCGTCGAGCCAGGCGTTGACTTCCACCACGGAGATTTTCCTGTGGATCAGGTAGGTGGAAATCAGGTCGTGAATCCGGGTAAGCAGCAGCCCCCGGAAATGCTTCACCAGCATCTCCCGGTCGAGCTGGGAAGCGGCCCCGACGAGCTTGACCAGGAATTTCCGGGAATCCGCGATGCGGATGCCGAACTGGCCGTAGGAGCGCACCGGCAGCAGGACGCCGTACTTCGGGTCCTGGAGCTGGATGGGAGAGGCGGTGCCCCACTTCACGTCGAGGGAGTGGACCCGGTTGACAAACCACACCCATGCCTTGAAGGGGGATTCCCCTCCGTAGGGAAGGTTCACCACCTTCGAGAGAAGGGGCATGTTGGCCGTGGACAGGGTATACCTTCCCGGACCGAAGAGGTCCAGGGCCTGCCCGTTCCTGTAGAGGACCGCCTCCTGGGACTCGTCCACCACGAGCTGGGCCCACGTGCCCAGTTCATCGCTCTTTCCGGGGCTGTCCGGGTCCCTGTACCGCCAGGCCAGGATCTCGTGGGGATCCAGCCCGGAATCGAAACTCACAACCTGAATCATCGCCATGATCGAGCGCACCGCCTTTCATTCCGAGTCCCCCGGCAGTCACCCCTCTTTTCGGGGGTAAACCCAAGGGTGCGGAAATATATGCTACCATATCTTGCCGGAGATGGAGCATTCGAGAGCCCAACAGGGACGAAAGGACGGAGCGGTCAATGGATGAACACAGTCTTCTTTCCCTCATCCGCCGGGTGAAGGACGGAGATCTCGACGAAAACGAACTGGTGCGGCAGATACGGGCAATGCCCTTCCGGGATCTCGGGGAGGTGAAATTCGACACCCACAGGGCCCTGCGGAAAGGCTTCGCGGAGATCGTCTACTGCCCCGGGAAGAGCGATCCCCAGATCGAGTCCATCGCCACGGCCCTCGCCGGAACGGAGGACAACATCCTCTTCTCGAGGGCGACGGCCCATCAGTACGGCATCGTTCAAAACCACCTGCAGGACGCCGTATTCCACGAGAAGGCCCGGATCATCGGTGTGAAGAGGAAAGACCTTCCCCCCTGCCCCGGCCTCACGGTCATCACTGCGGGCAGCAGCGACGTTCCCGTGGCGGAGGAGGCTGCGGTGACCGCCGAGTACATGGGGTGCACGGTGGAACGGCTGTATGACGTTGGGGTGGCGGGGCTCCACAGGCTCCTCGCCCATGTGGACATCCTGCAGCGGTCCAGGGCCATCGTGGCCGTGGCGGGCATGGAGGGGGCCCTTCCCAGCGTGGTGGGGGGCCTGGTGTCCTGTCCCGTGGTGGCCGTGCCCACGAGCACCGGGTACGGCGCGAATCTCGGGGGGATCGCGCCCCTGCTCACCATGCTGAACTCCTGCGCATCAGGGGTCTCGGTGATGAACATCGACAACGGCCTCGGTGCGGGGTACTTCGCTGCCCTGGTGGTACGGCAGTCGAAGTAGGAAGCAAAACTAAAGGTGAGATCCCTCGCGTTCGCTCGGGATGACAAGCAAGGGCTGTCAACCTGAGGGCGTTTTTTGGGATTGTCATCCTTAGGAGCGCATTTGCTTGTCATCCTGAGCGGAGCGAAGGATCTCGCAGTTGGTTTTCAGGAGGTCAAACCCAGATCCTTCCGGCGAAAAAGCACGCCGTCAGGATGACAGGCAAGAGCTCAGGAAAACGAGAACGAGACCCTATTTCCCCGCGTAGAGCTCCACGATCTTCAGCACCAGGTCCACCGCCTTCTCCATGGAGGAGACGGAGATGAACTCGTGCTTCCCGTGGGCGTTGTGCCCGCCGGTGAAGAGGTTCGGCGTCGGCAGCCCCCGGTAGCTGAGCTGGGATCCGTCGGTGCCCCCCCTGACGGGGATGACCTTCGGCTCGATGCCGAGCTGCCCCATGGCCTCCAGGGCCGCCACGGCATCCTCCACGGCTTTCTTTCTCGCCAGGAACGTCTCCGTCGAGTGGTCCCGGATGATGTAGTCCATCGCGGTGGTCTCCACGTTCCCGGAAAAGCCCAGGAGATGGAAGAAACCTTCATACCCTTCGGTCTTCGCCGGAGTCTCCTCAGGAGGGAACATGGAGGCGAGTTCCATGCCCAGGAGGATGGAGTTCACCATCTTGTTCTTGGACTTTCCGGGATGGACGCTCCGTCCGTGGACCGTCACCCTGGCCCGGGCCGCGTTGAAGGTCTCGTAGCTGATCTCCCCCACTTCCCCGCCGTCCACCGTATAGGCGAAATCGGCGCCGAGCTTCTCCAGGTCCAGCAGGCTCGCCCCGTGTCCGATCTCCTCGTCGGGAGAGAAGGCCACC
>JAPXRK010000218.1:0-3570 GCA_033813575.1 Synergistales bacterium | reverse complement strand
GGCGGGCTGTTATACCCGTCTTATTCATGATCTCCCCGGCCAGGATGAAGAAAGGCATGGCCATGAGGGTGAACATGTCCACCCCGGCGAAGTAGCGCTGGGGCACGAGCTGGAGTACCGAGGGAAGCTCCATCTTCAGCATGGCGGCCAGACCGCTGACGCCGAGCACGAAGCCGATGGGCATGCCCACGGCGATGAGAATCAGAAAGGTGATTGAAATGAACCCGGTCATTGGGGTTTCTCCTCCCTGAGGGGGACATCTCCGAAATCGAGCCCTTCCTCCCGTTTCACCGTCTCGACAATGTCCTCGGACATAAGGATTTCATCGAGATCCTTGCGTCTGATGTCAAGAATCATCTTGCAGGTCAGCATGACCATGCAGGCGAGGGTGCTGGCGGGGACCGCCATGAGCCACCATTCCATGGACGTGTTGAGCGCCGTGGAAAGCTGCGCCTTTCCGCCTTCGGCCATCATGAAGCCAAACCGCGTGAGGATGAAGAGGAAGTACATCACCATGCAGTTCGAGACGAAGATCAGGCCCTTGGCGATCAGCCTGGGAAATTTCTTGATCGCCATGGTGACCCCCACGTGCTCGTGGCGCCAGATGCAGAGCGCCACGGAAAGCAGGGCCATCCAGATCATGAGGTAGCGGGACAGTTCCTCCGTCCACCCGAGGGGTGCGCGGACCACGTAGCGGAAGAAAACCCCGAGGAGCACTATCCCGGTCATGAGGACGGAGAGGACGAACACCGGCACTTCGATCATCCTCTCCAGTCCGTTCCCCACTTTCCTGGCGAGGAGGAAAAGACCTCTTTCCTCCCCGTTCGCCCCGTCGAGACCGTTCGTAACCATGAAACTCTCCGGGGAGGAAAAGCAGGGCCTGAGCCCTACTTTTCCTCCTTCATGGCGGCTTCGATGGCGTCAAGGTACATCTGGGCGAGGGCTACGCCTTCATCCTTGTAGGTCTCCCTGATGAAGGCCATGGCGGATTCCCGGCCGATCTTCCGGAATTCCTCGAGGGCCTCGGGAGTGGGCGTGTTGATCTCCATTCCGGCTTCCGCAAGGGCGGGAAGGCCCTTCTCGGAGGACTCGATGATCCTGTTCAGGCCGCGGCCTGCCACGATGGCGGTCCGGGCGGCGGAGTCGACGACTGCCCTTTCCTTCTCGGTCAGCCCCGCGTAGAAGTCCTTGTTCATGACCCAGCAGTAGGAGCTGTAGAGGTGGTTTGTGATGGTGAGATATTTCTGCACCTCGAAAAGCTTCCCCGTCAGGAGGATTGGAATGGGGTTATGCTGGCCGTCCACCACGCCCGTCTGCAGTGCGGTATAGACCTCGGCCCACGCCACGGGAGTGGCCGCTGCGCCGTAGGCCTTCATGAGGTTCTGGTGGGAAGGAAGGGTCATGGTCCGCATCTTGAGGCCCTTCATGTCGGCCACGGTCTTGATGGGGTGCTTGCCGTTGGAAAGCTGGAAGAAACCGCCGGCCTCGCCGTAGCCGAGGACCTTGAAACCGGCCTTGCTCTCGATCTCGGACGCGAGATGCCTGCCGAAGGGACCGTCATAGACTTTCCATGCCACGTCGTAGTTTGGAATGGCGAAAGGGATGTCAACGATGCTGTAGAGGGGGTAGAAGGCCGCCATCCCGCCGGCGGAGGCGATGTAGCTCTGCACCACGCCGACCTTGACCTGCTCCATGGTCTCCCGTTCGTTGCCGAGCTGCCCTGCGGGGAAAAGTTCCACCATCAGGGCTCCGTTGCTCTCCGCTTCAACCATGCTCTTGAAGACGGCCGCCATGGATGCGGTGGCCACTTCAAAGGGCTGCTGGGGGTTCAGGTGGGCCAGCTTGATGGTCTTCGGGGCCGCGAAGGCCGCCGCAGAGGTCGCCACGATGCAAATCGCGAGAAACAGTATTCCGAGCTTCTTCATTTTGTTCTCCTCCTTTTCGACAATGAACTCTCCATTTCATCTCTTCCGCTGCCGTACGCATTATCCGGCCCCAGGGCCGTCATGGAACAGGGAACAGGCATCACCTCCAGACATTCCTCCCTGCGGGAAGGGGTCTACAGCAGTCCCGTCAGCCGGTTGAACTCTTCGATCCTCTCGTCGATCCTGTCCGCCATGGCGTGGATGCCGCCCCAGTACTCCCCGGCGTCATACCACTGAGCGTTGAGCTCTTCCGACGTTTTGCCCTGCTGCTCCACCCAGGTATAGTACTTCAGGTTGTGCACCCGTCGTCTCTCGGCATAGGTCAGCTCGAGCAGGCCGTCGGTCCGGACGCCGAGCACGTGCCGGGCGTGGTCTGCGGCCGCGTCCATGTCGGAGTAGGGGCCGTGCTCCTCCTCCATCTCCTTCAGCCGGGAGCCGTACATCTCCATGGAATCGGTGAAGACGGTGAGGACGATGTCCTTCGACGTCAGTTCGTAATACTTCGCCATCTTCACGGCCATGAGGACATTGGCCGCGCCGGAGATGCCCATGAGGGGAAGCTGGTCGATGAATTCATCCGTCAGTCCCAGGGACCGGAGATACCGCTTCCCGGCGGGCTCGTTGCAGAGCCGGATGAATCCCATGCTGTCCCCGTCGTCGATGGCCATGACCATGTCGGTGTTCTTCACGTTGTGCACCCAGGGAATATGCTTGTCTCCGATGCCTTCGATCCTGTGGGCTCCGAAGCCGTTCTCCAGCAGGGTGGGACACTGGAGGGCCTCGCCGACGGCCACCTTGCTTCCGGGGAAGATCTCCTTGAGATAGTCCCCGCAGGCGGTGGTCCCTGCGGAACCTGACGTGACGGCCACGCCTGCGTACCGGTCTCCCGGCTTCATGACCCCGCGGAGAACCTCCTCCATGGCGTGTCCCGTCACCTCGTAGTGCCAGAGGTGGTTGCCCATTTCATCAAACTGGTTGAACACGACGATATTGTCCCTGGTGTTCCGGAGCTCCCACACCTTGTCGTAAATCTCCTTGACGTTGCTCTCCGTCCCGGGGGTGGCGATGATCTCACCAGCCACCGTCTCGAGCCACTCGAAACGCTCACGGCTCATGCCCTGGGGAAGGATGGCGATGGATTCGCAGCCCAGGAGCTGGGCGTTGTATGCCCCGCCCCTGCAGTAGTTTCCGGTGGAGGGCCAGACGGCCTTCTGGTGGAGAGGATCGAACTGCCCCGTCACCAGGCGGGGAGCCAGGCAGCCGAAGCTCGCCCCCACCTTGTGGGCTCCCGTGGGGAACCACTTGCCCACGATGGCGATAATCCGGGCGTCAACGCCAGTGAGGGCGGAAGGCAACTCCAGATAGTTGACCTTGCCGTACAGGCCGCCGGACTTCACCGGGGAGTTCTTCCAGGTGATCCGGAAAAGGTTCACCGGGTCCACGTCCCACAGCCCCGTCTTCTTCAGCTTTTCCCTCACGGATGCCGGGGTGTGGGTCTCCGGGTCCTTCATCTGTTTGAAGGTGGGGATGACGATGTTCCGTTTCCTCGCCACCTCGACGGCGTGCTTCAGCCCTTCCTCATGAATGGTGAGGTCGATTCCGTATTTCATGGCGCTCTCCTTTTATTCCAGCCCCGGGTACAGGG
>JAPXRK010000217.1:0-3570 GCA_033813575.1 Synergistales bacterium | reverse complement strand
AGGAGAATGCAGCCCATTTCATCCAGTTCTTCCCTGTCCCTGTCTGTCGCCGCCAGAGGAACGGCCCCTTCGTTTCCGTATTTTTCCATGAGGTGGGATGGTATTTCACCGACATTGGCTATGACATAATCCGGAGGAACGCCCATGGCTGACGCAATCCACCGCACGTGATCGGCCAGGGTTAAGCCTTCAGTCTCTCCCGGCTGGGTCATGAGATTGCAGATGTACACTTTCGGGACGGCCGCTTTTCTCAGCCGTTCCGAAACCTTTGGGATGAGAAGATTGGGGATGACGCTCGTAAAAAGGCTCCCCGGTCCCAGGACAAGAATTTCAGCTTCATCAATAGCCCGCAGGACATCGCCGACGGGCCGGGCATCCAGGGGTTCGAGCCAGATTTTCCTGATCTCGCTTCCGTGCTCGGAAATGGAAAGCTCCCCCCTGATTCTCTCCCCTCCTGCGGTTTCGGCAACAAGGGACACGGCTTCCGTGGTCACCGGGAGGACCCGTCCCCGTATGGCGAGAAGATTGTTCATCTCTTCGACCGCCCGCCGGAAATCGCCTGACTGTTCAGATATGGCCAGAAGCATGAGGTTGCCGAGGCTGTGCCCGGCAAGGGCTCCCCTGTCAAAGCGGAAGTCGAGAAGGCGCCTCAGGGCGTTGTCGTTTTCCGCGAGAGCCACGATGCAGTTTCTGACATCCCCCGGCGGGAGGACACCCCACTCTTCCCGGAGTCTTCCGGAGCTTCCGCCCTCGTCGGTGACGGTGACAACCGCAACGATATTCCTGGTAAAACTCTTCAGGCCGCGCAGGAGGGTTGAAAGGCCGGTACCCCCTCCCAGGGCAGCTACATAGGGGCCCATGGAAAGCCTGTATTCCACGGCCCTGGAGATGGCGGCCTTCTTTTTCCCGGAGGTGCCGTTGAAAGAAGAAAGTTCCCACCGTTCCCTGAAGCGAAGCAAGACAGCCATTACCAGGGCCGTCAGTAAACCGAGGATGTAGGCAAGAATGCTGTCCATGATCACCAGCCCTGTTCTCTCGCGATATCCCTGTGCCTGAGAGAGCACATTCCCCCGAAAGACCGGAAATGGGCAGCCAGCCTTTCGGCCACGGCCACCGATCTGTGGCGGCCTCCCGTACAGCCGATGCCGATGTGAAGGTGGGATTTTCCCGTGCCGAGGTAGAGCGGAATGACATGCTCGAGAAAGGAAACCAGTCTTTTCCAGAACTCTTCCGCTTCACCCGAATTCCAGATATGGTCCTGCACTTCTCCGTCCTGTCCGGAGAGATCCTGGAGTTCCGGTATGTAGTATGGATTTGAGAGGAACCGGACGTCGAAAAGGAAGTCGCAGTCCGCCGGAGGTCCGTATTTGAAGCCAAAGGAGGTAATGATGAGAACATCCTGCGGAGCTGGGCCGCTCACTTCGGAAAGGAGTTTCTTCCTGATCTGCGGGAGCGAGAGGCCGGAAGTGTCGAGCACGGTGTCGGAAAGATCAAGAATCGGCTTCAGGCGGATCCGCTCCCTGGAGATCCCGTCAAGGAAGGTGCCTTCGTCGTGGAGAGGATGCCGCCTGCGGGTCGCTTCGAAACGGGCAAGCAATGCCCTGTCCGAAGCGTCGAGAAAGAGAATGCTGACCTCGGGGATCTGGGTCTTCAGTGTCGAGACAGCTGTCGGAAAATCGTCGAGAAGAGTGTCACCCCGGACGTCAACCACAGCCGCCACGCCGTTTCTCACGGCGGCCCGGTGTTTTCCGAGAATGACCATCAGCTGGGACAGCAGCGCCGGTGGAATATTGTCGATGGCGAACATTCCCTGATCTTCAAGCACCTTCAGCGCAGTGGACTTTCCTGCTCCGGACATGCCGGTGAGAATGACGCATTTTTTCACGCCCTGGAATTCACTGTCCATGAGACTACCCCCGTTCCCCTTCTTCCGGAAACCTGAAGGTTCGTTTTCTTATGAAGGAGAGCCGCACTCCCCGTCCCAGCCGCGGAGAATTTCAACTCCATGCCTCAGCGCCGGGGCTATGGCATCGAAACATTCCGTCGCGGCCCTGGCGCTTCCAGGGAGGGATATAACCAGGCTTTCACCCCTGATGACGGCATTGGCCCTGCTCAGCATGGCTTTTGGGGTAATTTTCAGGGATGCATGCCGCATCGCCTCGCCGATCCCCGGAACTTTTCTTCCCGCAATGGCCTCCAGAGCTTCAGGGGTGACGTCCCTCGGGGAAAACCCCGTTCCTCCGGTGCACAGTATCAGGTGGAGATCTTTGGAGTCGGCCCAGTCCTTCAGGATCGTCACGATCGCTTCATGTTCGTCGGGGACAACGGCAGCGGCTGCGGTATCACAGCCGATTCCTGCCAGCCGCTCGGCAAGGGCGGGTCCTGAAGTATCTTCTCTTTCTCCCCTGCTCCCCTTGTCGCTCACGGTGAGTACCCCTGCCCTGAGAGGACGCAGGAATTTCGCTTCCGCTGAGACGGTGACGAAGCCTCCCCTTTCTCCACTGAGTTTCGGAAAGGGAAGGGATGGCGAAACAGCCCGGAAAAGAGCCTCTCCGGCGGAAAAGAAAAAGTCTGCAGGGAATTCTCCGGCCGGCAGAATGAATCCCGCTGCGTCATCCGGAAGAGAGGAGACGTTTCCGGGAGGAAGAAGAAAGAGCTCTTTCTCCGAGCCGTTGAAGGACGTTTTTCCGGCTGCATTGATGCCGATGTAGCAGAGGGTGTGGACGAAAATCTCTCCCCGTTCCTTTTCCAGAATTTCAAGAATCCGCATTTCCGTTCATCCCCTCCGCGATGTATGTACCGCTTTTGCCGCCCGTTTTTTTCAGAAGGTGGATTCCTTCGATGATCATGTTCTTGGAGATGCCTTTGCACATATCATACACCGTGAGGGCGGCAACGGACACGCCCGTGAGAGCTTCCATCTCCACCCCTGTGACGTCCCTCGCGGCGACGGTACAGGTGATCCTGATCCTGGCCGTTTCTTCCAGGAAGATACATTTCACTTCCGCCCTTTCTATGCGGATGCCGTGGCACAGGGGAATGAGTTCCGGTGTTTTTTTGACGGCCATGATGCCGGCGGTCTCTGCTATTTTCAGGACGTCTCCTTTTTTTGAATAGCCATCGGCCGCAAGCTGTTCGCACACTGCCCGGTCCAGGATAACCCATCCTTCAGCCAAAGCCGTTCGAAGGGTTTCCGGCTTGCCGCTCACATCAACCATCCGGGGCCTGCCTTCGCCGTCAAGATGGGAAAACATTGGTTGTTGGTCTTGGTCCTGCCTGAAAGAGCCGTCAATCGCCATGGATTATCCTCCGATCTGGGACATGTGCCGTTCTTCCCGAAGAGAATCCGTCTCTTCCGGCGAAGGAATGCCTGTCTCCCCTCTTCTGGGTTTCCTGGAAACCGCCTGAAGGATCCCTTCCCGTACTGCCCCGGCATCCTTGGCGCGGAGTGCTTCAAGCAGAGAAACGCCGAAGTTGCCGAAAAGGCAGGGCCGCATGACGCCGATGGACGTCACCCGGAGCCGGTTGCAGAGATGGCAGAAATGGTCGGAGACGGCGGAAATAATACCC
>JAPXRK010000216.1:0-3577 GCA_033813575.1 Synergistales bacterium | reverse complement strand
GCGTCAACGGCCTGGAGAACGTTCTGGATGCCGGCAGGAAGCTCGATCTTCCCGTTCTGTTCGCAGGGGTGGATCCCCGGTTGTACGGGGAGACTGCATCAATTATGGAGTTCCGGGGTATATCCGTCCCTCTCTGGCCGGTGGCACGGTACATGATGCTTCCGTGGGAGGACGGGGCAATGTGGTCCCGCGGAGAAACGGGCGAATAGATTTCTGATAAATCTGTGTGAAAGGGGTGCAAAAGGCAATGGCGAAAGGACGCATTGAAGTTCTCGAACAGTACTGCAAAAGCTGCGGACTTTGTGTGGCGGCCTGTCCGACAAAGGTCCTCCGGATATCGGAGAAGACCAACGCGAAGGGCTACCGGCCTGTTGAACAGTTCAAGGAGGGGTGTATCGGGTGCGGCGTCTGCGCCGTGACCTGTCCCGACGCTGCTATTGAAGTGTTCAAAATCCAGGAATAACCTGGCTTTCGGAGGTGAAAACGACATGGGACGCGTTTTGATGAAAGGAACTGAAGCAATTGCAGAGGCCGCCATCCAGGCGGGCTGCAAGTATTTCTTCGGGTATCCGATTACTCCCCAGAATGAAATTCCCGAATACATGTCCGCCCATCTTCCCGAGGTGGGGGGCGTTTATGTACAGGCCGAGAGTGAAGTGGCCTCCATCAACATGGTCCTCGGCGGCGGCGCCACGGG
Organism: Synergistales bacterium; assembly: GCA_033813575.1. GTDB lineage: Bacteria > Synergistota > Synergistia > Synergistales > Aminobacteriaceae > Aminivibrio. The sequence continues at coordinate 2,880 of JAPXRK010000216.1, read as the reverse complement.
CTACCGGGTGATGACCTCCTCGTCGAGCCCCGGCATCTCCCTTATGTCCGAGGGTATTTCCTACATCGCAGGATGCGAGATCCCCGCAGTCATAGTGAACGTCATGAGGGCCGGCCCCGGGCTCGGAGGCATTCTTCCCGGCCAGGCCGACTATCTCCAGGCGACAAAGGGCGGCGGAAACGGCGACTACAACCTCATTGTCCTCGCCCCCAGCACACTCCAGGAGTGCGTTGACCTCACCCAGCTCGCCTTCGACCTTGCCCAGAAATACCGGAATCCCGTCATGGTGGCGGCCGACGGCTTCATGGGCCAGATGATGGAAGCCGTGGAGATCAAGGCCAGCCCCACGAAGGACCAGCCAGCCGATGCCTCATGGGCCCTCGGCTTCATGGAGGAGCGGGGCGGAAAGCGGAGCCACCTTCACAGCCTCTTCCTGGCTCCCGAACCCCTCGAGGAGCACAACCGCAAGCTGCAGAAGAAGTACGGGGCAATAAAGGCCGCCGAGCAGCGGTGCGAGTGCTACCACATGGAAGACGCGGAGCTCCTCATCGCCGCTTACGGCACCACGGCGAGGATCTCCCGTTCCGCGGTGAACAACCTGCGGGCGGAAGGCCTCAAGGTCGGCATGATCCGGCCCATTACCCTGTGGCCCTATCCCTACGACGCCTTCAGGACCATTCCCTCCACGGTGAAGAACATCCTCGTGGCGGAAATGAACGCAGGGCAGATGGTGGACGACGTGAAAGTCGCCACCGGGTGCCGGTATCCGGTCTCCTTCTACGGGCGCATGGGCGGATTCGCCCCCTCCGTGAGGGAAATCGAGGACGAGTGCAGACGCATTCTTGCCCTGTAAGAGGGAGGGAAAAATCATGAGCGAAGTGAAAGTCTACAAACGGCCGAAGAGCTGGATGCCGAACGTGAGCAGCCACTACTGCCCGGGCTGCGGGCACGGCATAGCCCACCGGCTTGTCTGCGAAGTCATAGACGAACTCGGCATACAGAACGACACCATCGGTGTGGCCCCCGTGGGCTGCGCCGCCATGATCTACGACTACATGGACACCGACTACTGTGAAGCCCCCCACGGCAGGGCCCCCGCAGTGGCCACGGGACTGAAGACCGTCCGTCCCGACAAGATCGTCTACACTTACCAGGGGGACGGCGACCTTGCCTCCATCGGCATGGGCGAGATCGTCCACGCGGCCAACCGCGGCCAGAACATCACCGTGGTCTTCATCAACAACGCCATCTACGGCATGACCGGCGGCCAGATGGCCCCCACAACCCTTCTGGGCCAGAAGGCCACCACCTGTCCCCTGGGTCGGGACCCCAAGGTGAACGGCTACCCCATCAGGGTGAGCGAGATGCTGGCCACCCTTCCCGCCCCCGGATACATCACCAGGGTGACCGTGGCCCAGCCGAAGTACATCATCAAGGCGAAGCAGGCCATCAAGAAGGCCTTCCAGAACCAGGTGGAAGGCAAGGGCTTCTCCCTCGTGGAAGTGCTTTCCTCCTGCCCGACCAACTGGGGAATGCGCCCCGTGGAGGCCTTTGACTGGCTCATCGGCTCCATGATGCCCTACTATCCCCTTGGCGACTTCAAGGATTTCGACTAGGAAAGGGGGAAAAGAACAATGTCTGCCTTCTACAAAACACTTCTCGCAGCGGGGTTCGGCGGCCAGGGGGTCATGGTCCTCGGTCAGCTCGTTGCCTATACCGGCATCGAGGAGGGGCGGCACGTGACATGGATCCCTTCCTACGGCCCCGAGATGCGGGGAGGCACGGCGAACTGCGGCGTGGTCCTCTCCGACGATGAGATCGGCTCCCCCGTGGTGGACAATGCCGATGTCCTGGTGATCATGAACCAGCCCTCCCTCTCCAAGTTCCTTGACAGGGTGAAGCCGGGCGGCGTCCTGATATACAATAGCGACCTCGTGGAGTACAACGGCTCGCGGAAGGACATCGCCGCGGTGGGACTGCCCGCATCCACCATGGCATTCGAACTGGGAAGCGACAAGATCACCAACATCGTCATCCTGGGCGCCGTGGTGGAGTCCAGCGGCATCGTGAACAACGACGTCTGCGTGGAGACCATCAAGGAAAAGCTCGGAAAGAAAAAGCCCAAGTTCCTTCCCATGAACCTCGAAGCCTTCGAGAAGGGAAAAGCGGCTGCAAGGGCAGCCCTTTCCAGGTAATTCAGGCTTCTTCATGGATACCAGGGAAAAGACTATCTCGAAAACCCTCGCCTACCGGGGCAGCATCCTGAATCTCCGGATTGACAAGGTGGAGATCCCAGGAGGCCGGAAGACCGTCCGGGAGGTGGTGGAGCATTCCCCTGCGGTGGCCGTCCTTCCCGTGGAGGCCGACGGCACGGTCTATCTCATCCGGCAGTACCGCTACGCCATAGGCGACGTGATCCTCGAGATTCCCGCCGGGCTTGTGGAGCCGGAAGAGGACTTCGAACGGTGCGCCGAGCGGGAGCTCCAGGAGGAGATCGGCTACTTTCCGGGAACGCTGCGGGAGATCGGCCGGATGTACAATTCTCCGGGCTTCTGCACGGAGATGCTCGTCCTGTACCTCGCCTCTGACCTGAGGCCGTCGAAGCTCCAGGCGGACGACGACGAATTCATCCGCCTTCAGCCCGTCCCCCCCGGGGAGATCCGGAAGCTGCTGGAGGAAGGGAAGATCATCGACGGGAAGACCTTCGCCGCCCTGACCTGGTATCTTGCCTTTCAGGAAAAAAATTGACCCGAACCGGGACCGGAGATCTCCGGTCCCGGTTTTTTTATGCTATCATGAGTAACTATTATGAGATTATATGACTTTGAATCATCGGTGGAAAATTTCCTGTCCTTTCTTCTTCTTGAGCGGGGCCTGAGC
>JAPXRK010000215.1:0-3629 GCA_033813575.1 Synergistales bacterium | reverse complement strand
AAATAAAGGGGCCGTGGTCACCCAGGTCAGCGAAAAACGGTCAAGGTACGTATGGGAATTCCGGCGCATTCTCGAGGCAAAAGTCGCCCGCGACGCAGCCACCGGCTGTACTGAAGAGGAAATCGACGCGGTGGAGACCAAGCTGAAAAAGGTCCTCGGCCATCCCGATGATTTCTCCGTATACCAGGATTCAGACGTTGCGCTTCACGGCCTTCTTTCGAGCCATACCGAGAATCCCCTGATCCTGGAATCACTGGCCAATCTCAGCGTCCATGCCAGAAGGATCAGGTACTTCGCAGAAAACGGGCCTTTCCGGGAAGAAGTCATCGAACAGGTGACCAGGGAACACAACGAAATCATCGCCGCCCTCAGAGAACACAATCCAGACAAAGTTGAGGCCATGGTGACACGCCATCTCATCAACGCTGAGGAGCGGACAAAAAAAGCCCTCTCCGAAATTTCCGGAGGGGCGGGAAAAAACGACGGGAAATAGGCTTTCCTATTTCCCGCTTTTTCCGTATTTTGCCGGACCTTCCCGGTACATGCTGTTGCCCAGGCTGTCTATGAGAACGACCAGCGGCATGTCCCGGACCTCCAGCTCCCTCAGCGCTTCAGGCCCAAGGTCTTCGTAATCGAGAACCCTGGAGGAGACTATTGTTCGCGCTAGCAGGGCCGCGATTCCTCCGGTCGCTCCGAGGTAGACGGCCCCGTTATTTTTCATGCTCCTCAGGACTTCCTCCGACCGTTCGCCCTTGCCTATCATCCCCTTGACTCCAAGCTCCAGAAGCATCGGCGTGTAGGGGTCCATGCGGTAGCTTGTTGTGGGACCTATGGAGCCCATGGGCTTTCCGGGCCGGGCCGGGGACGGCCCCGCGTAGAAAATGACCGCGCCGGAAAGGTCGACTTTCAGTTTTTCACCCCGGGAAAGCGCATCGGACAGCCGCTTGTGAGCCGCATCCCGGGCAGTGTAAATTACCCCCGAAAGAAAGATTTCGTCCCCTGCCCTGAGATTCGAGGCTTCATTTTCAAGAAAAGGCGCACAGAGCCTCCGGCATTCTTCCACCCTATCCCCTCCTAGATTTGAGCACTGCAGTGCCGGTTGGCGTGGCAGCAGAGATTTACAGCCACGGGCATGCAGGCTATATGGGTCGGAGCCCACTCGATATTTACCCCGAGAGCGGTGACGGTGCCGCCGTATCCTGCCGCTCCGATGCCCAGGTCATTGATTTTCCGGAGCAGCCCGGCCTCCAGGGCCGCATACTTCGGGTGACTGCTTGAGCTTCCCGCCGGCCGGAGGAGGGCCCGCTTGGCGAGTTCCGCCACTCCTTCGAAGTCGCTTCCCACACCTATGCCGACAACGATGGGCGGGCAGGGATTCGGCCCGGCTTTCCGAACCGTCTCAAGAACGAACCGTTCGACACCCTCGGGACCCGCGGCAGGAGAGAGCATGGCCAGGGCACTCATGTTTTCGCTCCCGGCGCCTTTGGGAGCGGCAGTGACGCTTACACTGTCTCCAGGAACGATCCGGACGTGGAGTATTGCCGGTGTGTTGTCGCCGGTGTTCTTCCTCTCGAAAAGGGGCTCCCCTACCATGGATTTCCTAAGGTATCCCTTTTCATAGGCCTTTCTGACCCCTTCATTCACTGCGTCCCCAAGACTTCCCCCCGTCACGGCCGCCTCCTGGCCGATATCGAGGAAGACGACGGCCATACCGCAGTCCTGGCAGAGAGGGAACCTGCCCTCCGAAGCCACGAGGCGGTTTTCCAGGATCGTGCGGAAAACCGACTTCGCTACGGGGTTCTCCTCCTCCCGCTCTCCTTTTTCGAGAACCGACACCATATCGGGAGGAAGATGATAATTCGCTTCGATAAACAGCCGTTCCACTGTCTCAGTTATTTTTTCCGCCGATACTTCTCTCAATCGGGTGCCTCCTTGGATTGTTGGAGATAGAAAACGGGGGTCCCTTTCGGGACCCCCGCGGAAACGTGTCATCTCAATAGAGTGAGCATGACGCCTGCGGCCACGGCGGTCCCGATGACTCCTGCCACGTTCGGGCCCATGGCGTGCATCAGCAGGAAGTTCCCAGGGTTCTCCTGCTGGCACAGCCTCTGCACCACCCGCGCAGCCATCGGCACCGCCGACACTCCAGCAGACCCTATCATGGGGTTGATCTTCCCTCCGCTCCACTTCTTCATCAGCTGACCGAACAGCACTCCTCCCGCCGTGCTGAAGATGAACGCCACCAGCCCCAGCAGGATGATCTTCAGCGTCGCCGCCGTCAGGAAGTGCTCCGCGTTCATCGTCGCTCCCACCGACAGCCCAAGGAAGATGGTGGTCGCGTTCAGGATCTCGTTCTGCGCCGCAAGGCTCAGCCGGTCCGTGACTCCGCATTCCCTCACGAGGTTCCCGAACATGAGAATTCCGATCAGCGGCACCGACATGGGCAATATGAGTCCCGCCGCCACGGTGGTTACTATGGGGAACAGGATCCTCTCCAGCTTCGAGACGGGGCGCAGCGTGTCCATACGGATCGCCCGGTCCGCCTTCGTGGTGAGCATTTTGATCACCGGCGGCTGGATGAGCGGCACCAGCGACATGTAGCTGTATGCCGCCACCGCCACCGCACCCAGGATCTGCGGCGCCAGCTTCATGGTGAGGTAGATGCTCGTCGGGCCGTCCGCTCCTCCGATGATCGCTATGGATGCCGCTTCCTTCACGGAGAAGCCCATCATCATGGCTCCGAAGAGGGCGATGAAGACTCCGAGCTGCGCCGCCGCCCCGAGCAGGAACGTGACGGGGTTCGCCAGCAGCGGCGCGAAGTCCGTCAGCGCGCCTATGCCCATGAAGATGATGACGGGGTAGATTTCGTGCTCCGTGCCGTAGAAGATGTACCGCAGAAAGCCTCCGTCGTCCATGATCCCCGACAGGGGCAGGTTCACGAGAAGGCAGCCGAATCCGATGGGTACAAGCAGCAGCGGTTCGAAGCCCTTGCCTATGGCGAGGTAGAGCATGATAAAGGACACGAGGAGCATGACCGCGTGCCCGACGGTGAGTCCGGCAAAGCCGGAGGATTCCAGGATTTGTCCTATTGACTGAAGGTATATGTCCATTGGCCGGGATTTCCCTCCTTTTCAGGGTCCGGGGGTGTCTGGCTGTCGGCCGGCGGCCGTCAGCCGATGACCATCATGACGTCGCCCGTGTTGACCGTTTCTCCGTCACGGGCACGGATTTCCTTTACGACTCCGTCCGCCGGGGAGAAGATTTCGTTCTCCATTTTCATGGCCTCGAGGATGAGGACGAGGTCACCGTTCTTGACGGGGGTGCCGACGGAGACGGAGACCCGGAGGACTTTGCCCGGCATGGGCGCGGTGACGGGGGTTCCGGCGCCTCCGGCGGCAGGGGCCGGCGCGGGCGCGGGAGCCGCCACAGGCGCAGGGGCGGGCGCGGGGGCTGCGACAGGCGCGGGAGCGGGAGCCGCGGCAGGAGCAGGGGCGGGGGCCGCAACAGGCGCGGGGGCTCCGGCTCCGAGTTCTTCGACTTCGACTGAGTAGGCTGTTCCGTCTACGGTGATTCTGTATTTTTTGCTCATGGTGGTGTTCTGCCTCCTTGTTGGGTTTGGGGTGCCGTGC
>JAPXRK010000214.1:0-3633 GCA_033813575.1 Synergistales bacterium | reverse complement strand
GTGATCACCCGTGTGGCGTCCATCACGGAGAACGTGCAGTCCATAGCGGCGACGATGCAGGAGCAGTCTGCGAGCGCGGAGGAGATGACGGCGGGGATGGACCACGTGGCCCGGGCGGGGACTGACATCAGCGAGCAGGTGGAGAACATCAACCGTTCCATGGAGGAACAGGGTCGGGTGACGGAATCCATCGCGAAGGCCGCCGAAGAGCTTGTGAGCCTGTCGGAGGAGATGCAGAAGTCCGCGGCACGGTTCAGGGTGGAGGAAGAAGAGAAAGGGCTTGCGCCGGCGGAATGACGGTTCTTTTCCGGAAATTTACCGTCGGCTTCCCAGGATATAAAAAAAAGGAGGAGAAAACGTGGCGGAACAACAGCTTGTGGTCTTCGGGCTCGGCAAAGAGGAGTTCGGCATCGACATATCCCGGGTTAGGGAGATAGTGCGCCTTCAGAACATCACGGCCATTCCCCAGTCCATGGATTTCGTGGAGGGGATAGTGAACCTCAGGGGCCAGATCGTTCCCATCGTGGATCTGTGCAAACGGTTTCGGGTGGGTGTCTCAAGCTCCGTTGAAGAAGCTGCCAGGCGCATTATCGTGGTGAACATGGCGGAACAGAACATCGGCGTCCTGGTGGACGGCGTGTCGGAAATTCTCCGCATTCCGGACGAATCCATCGAGCCCACCCCACCCATCGTGGCAGGAGGAATCGCCGCCGACTTCATCCGGGGCGTGGCAAAGGTTGATAACCGGCTGATCATCGTTCTCGACATCGACAAGGTCTTCTCCGTGGAGGAAAGGGCCGTTCTCGCCGAAGCCGCCGAATAGCGGGACTGCGGAAACAGGTGCGGGGGGCCGGTTTTCCGGCCCCCCGTTTTTGGGGTCAGTCCCTTTTTTCGGGATAGTAGGTCACGATGCACAGTGTCGCCATTCCCTCCCCGGAGTTGTGGAAGGAGTGGGGCCTGTCCGCCCGGTGGCGGAGGGAGTCCCCGGAGGAGAGATAGTATTCCTCTTCTCCCGTCTTCACGGTGATCAGGCCCTCGAACACGTGGATGTACTCCACCGTGCCGGGGTGGTGGGAGTCCGAAAAGGAGAAAGCACCCCGCTCCATTTCCACGGCAAACATGTCGAAGGGGACACTTCCGTCGGAGGGAAAAAGGGGATAGACCCGAAAAAGGCCGTTATCCCCTACCAGGGGCGGGGTTTGCTCCCTGGAGGTGACCGCCGTCACGGCAGGATGGTCCGGAACGGTGGTCCGGAGAAACTCCGGAAATTCACGGGACACTCCCATGGCTGAAAACCAGGCGTTCCGTTCGATTGTGCCGGCCATTCCTTCTCACCCCCCGGTGAGGACTGGTCAGGAACACTCTTCTCAGCAACCCTGCAGAACCGGAGTCTTGCCTGTTCGGTTCTTTCGAAAACACTCTATCACTCCGGGGAATATCGGTCAACGCAGGCTTTTCTACCGAAACATCGTTTTATTCAATGGAATAACCTCTTGACGGGAGGAAGCCCTATTGTCTATTCTTGGTGCGGATTTCCATTACGGAAAGGAGACAGGCATTTCATGAACGACATTCTGCAGCGCATCGGCGAGCTGGGTATCGTCCCGGTCGTGAAGCTGGACAGGGCGGAGGACGCCCTTCGCCTGGGCAGGGCTCTCCTGGAGGGAGACCTCCCCATTGCGGAGGTGACCTTCCGCACCGACGCCGCCGAAGAGTCCATCAGGACTCTTTCCAGGGAGCTTCCGGAGCTCCTGGTGGGCGCGGGAACGGTCCTGACGAAGGAACAGGTCAGGCGGGCGGTGGACGCGGGAGCGAAGTTCATCGTCACTCCCGGTTTCAATCCCTCCGTGGTGGACTACTGCGTGGAAAATAATATCCCCATCACCCCGGGGATCAACAGCCCCTCCCAGATCGAGATGGCCCTCGAGCGGGGGCTCAATGTGGTGAAATTCTTTCCGGCCGAGCAGTCCGGCGGCCTTCCCATGCTCAAGGCCATGAGCGCCCCCTACGGTTCGGTAAAGTTCATCCCCACCGGGGGCGTCGACACGAAGAACATGCTCTCCTACCTCACCTTCAACAAGATCCTCGCGGTGGGCGGAAGCTGGATGGTGAAGCCGGAAATGGTGGCCGCCGGCCAGTTCGACGAGATCGCCCGGATTACCCGGGAGGCGGTCTACGCCATGCACGGCTTCGAGCTCGCCCATCTCGGAGTGAACTGTTCTGACGGGCAGGAGGCGGCGGACGGTGCCGAGAAGATCGCATCCCTCTTCGGCATGGCAGTGAAGGACGGCAACAGCTCCCTCTTCGCCGGGAAGGCCTTCGAGTTCATGAAGTTACCCTACCTCGGCGAGAAGGGACACGTGGCCGTATCCTGCAACGACGTCGGGCGGGCCCTTGCCTTCCTGAAGTCCAAGGGCATCGGCTCTCTTCCCGAGACGGAGAAGAAGAAGGACGGCAGGACCGCGGCCATCTACCTGGACCTGCACGTGGGCGGTTTCATCTTCCATCTGCTGCAGAAGTAGCGAGTACCGGCGGAAACAGTGCGGGGGAGACCTTCTGAAAGGCCTCCTCCGCCGTTTTCCCGTCTTTACCTCTGGACCCTTCCCGAGGCGTCGCCGCCTGCCAGGGTAAGGACGTCCTCCTTCGAGACCCTGTTGAAGTCTCCGTAGATGGTGTGCTTGAGGGCCGAGGCCGCCACGGCGAACTCAAGGGCCTCCTGGGGGGTCTTCAGGTTGTTCAGTCCCCAGATGAGCCCCGAGCCGAAGGAGTCCCCTCCGCCGATGCGGTCCACGATGTCCCGGATCTCGTACTTCTTGCTGGTGAAGAAATTCCCCTTGTTGTCGGCCAGGACCGCGGACCAGCCGTTCCAGTCGGCGCTCACGCTCTCCCGGAGGCTCACGGCGAGGTACTTCATGTTGGGGTAGGTTCCCATGACCTTCTCCGCGAGGATCCTGTACTTGGACACGTCGAGCTCGCCGGAGGTGACGTCCACGTCGATCTCGATGCCGAGGCACTTCTGGCAGTCCTCCTCGTTGGCGACGGTGACGTCCACGTATTTCGCGAACTCGGTCATCACTTCCTTCGCGGTCTTGCCCCACTTCCAGAGTTTCTTCCTGTAGTTGAGGTCGCAGGAGACGGTGATGCCCTTCGCCTTGCAGGCCTTCACGGCCTCGAGGGCCACTGCCGCCGTGCCCTCCGCCAGGGAGGGGGTGATGCCGGTGGTGTGAAACCATGTGGCTCCGTCCAGGATCCTGTCCCAGTCGAAGTCGCCGGGCTTCACCCCGGCGATGGAGGACCCGGAGCGGTCGTAGACCACTTTCGAGGGACGCATGGACGAGCCGGTCTCGGTGAAGTAGATGCCGAGGCGGTCTCCCTTCCGGAGGATAAAGCTTGTGTCGATGCCGAAGGAGCGAATCTCCTTCACCATGGCGTCCCCTATGGGGTTTGCGGGGGCGGCGGTGACGTAGGAGACTTTCTCGCCGTAGTTGGCCAGGGAGACGGCCACGTTGGCCTCGGCGCCGCCGAAGGTGGCCACCAGGCCGCTGGTCTGGAAGAGGACTTCGTGATCGGGGGGAGTGAGCCGAAGCTGTCTCTTATACACATCTGACGCTGCCGACGACGGCACACTCGTGT
>JAPXRK010000213.1:0-3671 GCA_033813575.1 Synergistales bacterium | reverse complement strand
CCAGGGAGAGATTCATCTTCCCCCGGTCATCCTCGAATATCCGGAGGCCGGTGATTTTCTCGGCCATCCACTCCGCTTCCGCCTCCCCGTCGGTCCGGGAAGCGGCAAGCAGAACGCACAGCCCCCTGCCGATCTCTCCCGTGGTCTCTCCGTCCACGGAAACCTTCGCGGAGGAGACTCTCTGCACCACAGCCCTCAAATTACGTCACCCCCGTGAGACATTGATCATTCCCTTGACCGCGTTCAGTTTTGCCACGATGAACAACAGGTGCTCAAGATCCCTGACCCGGACTTCGAGCTTCATCCGGGCGAGGTTCCCGCCCACCACCCCGGCCTTGATGCCTGTCATGGTGCCATCCCCGGCGATGACGGCCTGGGCCGCGTCTCCGAAAAGCCCTCCCCTGTCGATAGCCTCGAGCTTCAGGCGGGCGGTGTACCGCCTGTTCCCCGTGGTTCCCCACGAGACGGAGATGATCCGTTCTTCCTTGGCGTTCTTCACGTTTTCGCAGTCCGCCCGGTGGACGGTGATGCCCCTCGAGCGGGTGGAAAAGCCGACGATCGGGTCGCCCGGGACCGGTTCGCAGCAGTTTGAGAGCACCACCTGGACTCCTTCCGCCCCTTCCACGACGATGTCCGACTCACCTTTTTTGCCGGCGAAGGACGTATGCTTCTCCGTTTCCGTCGCTGCGGGAGGAGGAGAAACCTGTGGCTGGGGCTGGGCTTTTCCCGCGAGACGCTGGGCTACGAGGGAAACGCTCTGGTTGCCTGCCCCGATGGAGGCCAGAAGGTCTTCTCCGTTTGACTGTCCCGCATCCCGCGCAATTTTGTTGAGAAGGGGAAGGAGTTCTTCGAAGGATTCAAACTCCGGCGTTCCCCTCCTGTGGAGTTCCCGTTCGAGGAGATCCCTGCCCCTCTGGAGTTTTTCAATGCGTTCCGTCTTCTCCAGCGCACGGAAATGGGCACGGATCTTGCTCCTTGCCTTGCTGCTCCGGGCGATTTTCAGCCAGTCCCTCGAAGGGGCTCCCTGGGGAGACGTGATGATCTTGACGATGTCTCCGTTCTGGAGTTCATAGCCCATGGCCACGATCCTGTTGTTCACCATGGCTCCCACGCACCGCATGCCCACCTGGGTGTGGACGGCGTAGGCGAAGTCGATGGGAGTGGATCCCTTCGGAAGGGAGACCACCTCTCCCTGGGGGGTGAAGACGAAGACGTCGCTTGAGAGCACGTCGTCCTTCAGCCGCTCCAGGAACTCCGATGGTTCCGGGGTGCCGTCATGGTCGCCTTCGAGGGCCTGGCGGATCCATGTCAGCTTGGCGTCGAGGTCGTCGGTGCCGCCTCCCCCCTCCTTGTATCGCCAATGGGCGGCGATGCCGTATTCCGCCAGGGAGTTCATCTCCCAGGTGCGGATCTGCACTTCCAGGGGTTCTCCCGTAGGTCCCACCACCGTGGTGTGGAGGGACTGGTACATGTTGCTCTTCGGGTTGGCGATGTAATCGTCGAACTGCCCGGGGATGGGTTTCCAGATGGTGTGGACGATGCCCAGCACGGTGTAGCAGGCGGCGATGTCGTCCACCACCACCCGGAGCGCAAGGAGGTCATACAGCTGCTCCACCGGCAGTTTTTTTCGGTTCATCTTCTCGTAGATGCTGAAGAAGTGCTTCGCCCTGCCCTTGACCTTGCAGTGGATTCCCTCTTCCTCCAGCCGGGTGCTGAGAATTTCCATGGCCTTCCGGACCACGGTCTCCCGCTCGGGCAGTTTTTTGCGGACCCTTCTCCGAATCTCGTAGTACATTTCGGGGTCGGCGTACTTGAAAGCAAGGTCCTCGAGGCCCCGCTTCACCTGGTAAATCCCGAGCCGGTGGGCCAGGGGAGCATAGATCTCCAGGGTCTCCCTGGCGATCCGCATCTGCTTGTCCTTCCGCAGCGCTCCCAGGGTGCGCATGTTGTGCAGCCGGTCGGCCAGCTTGATGAGAACCACCCGGATGTCCTTGGCCATGACCACGAACATTTTGCGAAGGTTCTCCGCCTGGTAGTCCTCGAATGATTTGAAGGGGAGCTTGCCGAGCTTGGTCACCCCGTCGACGAGGGTAGCGACTTCCACACCGAAGGCGCTTTTCAGTTTTTCGATGGTGATGTCCGTATCCTCGAGAACGTCGTGAAGGAGAGCCGCCGCGAGGGTGACCACGTCAAGCTGCATCTCGGCGAGGATGGAAGCCACGTTGATGCTGTGGACGATATAGGGGTCGCCTGTGGAACGTTTCTGTTCCTTGTGGGCGGCCCCGGCGAGGACCAGGGCTTCGCCGAGGGTCATGAGCTCGTCCCGGGAAAGGTAATGGATCACCTTGGACCAGAGCTCGTGCCACGCGAACTTCACCGAAATGGCCCGCTCATCCTCGGGGATGCGGCCGATATAGCTGTCCCTCAGTTTGCCGGACGCTTTACGGTCAAGCTCGGGATGATCCTCCTCCCCTGAGTGTCCTTCCTCCTCAGGTTCCACCTGCCGTTCCCCGAGAATGCTTTCGCTCAGTTCTTTCGGGTCCATTTCGTCCACGCTCCGTCAGGTAATGTCGTCCACGACGACGTAATCAACCACGTACTGCAGTCTCTCCCGTCCCTGCCAGTAATCCAGCCGCGGGCGGTACACCCACCCCCCGGAAGACGTCATGGCGTCCATGGAGCTTTTTCCGTCAAAGGCGAGGAGCCTGGCGCCTCCCGTTTCGATCTGCAGGTGCCGCCCGTCCCGTCCCAGGGGGAGCATTTTCTCGCCCCCCGTACGGGCGATAAAGAACAGCGGCGCGGGGTTCCCGTTGCCGAAGGGACCGAGAGCGCTCACTTCCTTCCAGGAATCGAGAACGATTTCGCCCGGGCTGATCTCAAGAGCGGTCACCGGGGGTTCCTCGAGCTCCATGGAAGAAAGGGCTTCTTCGAGATACCTGGAAACATCAGGCCAGTTGTCCCTGGCCACGGAAAAGCCGGCGGCGTACTGATGCCCTCCCCATGCGTCCAGAAGGGAGGAAATGGGATCGAGCACCTTCATGGCGTCGCCCCCTTCGGGGACCCTCAGGGTTCCCCGGATGCCGCCCCGCACAGGAGCCGCAAGCACTACCGGCGACGATTTCATGCTGCACAGCCTGCTCGCCACGCCGCTGAGAACACCCACCGGCCAGCTTTCCCCGAGGGCTACGTGGTTAAAGGGTCCGCTGAGCAATTCCTCCGCCTCCCCCGAAATGCGGCCCGAAAGCACCTGACGCTTCTTGTTCAGGGAGAGCAGGGTTTCCACCTTCTGCTCTGCCCCTGACCTGCCGTGGAGAACACCCACCGCCGTATCGGCAAGGTCCATTCTTCCGGCGGCGTTCAGGCAGGGGATGACTTTCATGGTGAGGGATTCCTCGGAGAGGGCCTGGCTGGTCAGTCCCAGGCGTGAAAACAGCCTCGCCAGGCCGGATCTCGGGCGGGATTTCATGAGAGATATCCCCCCCCTCACGAGTTCCCTGTTCAGGGCGTTGAGGGGCATGCAGTCCGCAAGGGTGGCAAGGGCAGCGAGATCCGTCATTCCTTCCATCAGCTTCCTGGGAAGGATGTCAAATTGCCACGCCCAGGCCCACAGGACTCCCGTGGCGCAGAGGGCTTTGCCGAAAGAACACCCCCCGGTACCGTGAGGATTCACC
>JAPXRK010000212.1:2014-3689 GCA_033813575.1 Synergistales bacterium | reverse complement strand
ATTCTCTTTCCCCCGGAGATGTGGTGCTGCTCTACGACCATATAAACTGGATGGGAGCCAACCCCCTCAGGGGACCTGACACGCCGGAATGGAACTCCCGTTTCCCCGATATGACCCATACCTACGACAGGAAGCTCCTGGCTGCGGCGGAACGGGCTGCGGAAGCGGAGGGGATCCTGGTGAAACGGGGTGTATACATCGCTTTTCCGGGGCCGTCCTTCGAGACGCCTGCGGAGATACGTATGGCCCGCATCCTGGGGGGGACAGTGGTGGGGATGTCCACCGTTCCCGAAGTGATAACGGCCAACGCCATGGGCATGCGGGTGTGCGCCGTTTCATGCGTGGCGAACTACGCGGCCGGGATGACGGAGAACCGCCTGACCGGCGAGGAGGTACTCGAAGAGATGGCAAAGGCATCTGACAGGCTGATCCGCCTCTTGAAGCGATTCTTCACAGAGATGGAATGACATGGACATAATCGGCTTTATCGAGCGGAAGCGGGACGGAGGGAGCCACGCTCCCGGTGAGCTTGAAGCATTTGTCCGGGCCTTCGCATCGGGAAAGGTCCCTGAATACCAGGCAGCCGCATGGCTCATGGCGGTATACTACAACGGTCTTTCCGGTGAAGAACTGAAGGAATTCACCCTGGCCCTGGCCCGTTCCGGGGATATCCTGTCCTTCGGGAACGACCTGCGTATCGTGGACAAGCACAGTACCGGAGGGGTGGGGGATAAGATCACCCTTCTTCTCGTTCCCCTTGCTGCGGCGTGCGGGCTGACGGTGGCGAAGCTCTCAGGCCCCGGGCTCGGGTTTACGGGGGGAACTGTGGACAAGCTTGAGTCTATTCCTGGCTTCATGACCCATCTTTCATCCCGGGATTTCCTGAACCAGGTGAAGCGCATCGGGTGCGCCATCTCGGGGCACTCGGCAGATCTCGCCCCGGCCGAGGGAAAGTTTTACTCCCTTCGGGATGTCACGGGAACTGTTCCGTCAATACCCCTCATCTGCAGCAGTATCGTGAGCAAAAAAATAGCGGGGGGCGCGGACGCCTTCGTTTTCGACGTGAAGTGCGGCAGCGGGGCTTTCATGCAGGATTACGAAAGCGCCGAAACCCTTGCAAACGGCCTTGTGTCTCTCTCAAACAGTCTCGGGAAGAAGGCGATGGCCCTTATTACCGACATGGCCCAGCCCCTTGGGGAATGGGTGGGAAACGCCGTGGAGGTGCTGGAAGCGGTCCGGGTGCTCCAGGGCGGAGGGCCGGAGGATGTCCGTGAGGTTTCCGTCGCCCTGGCAGGGGCCATGGTCTCCCTGGGGAAGGGAATTTCCTTCGATGACGGATGCATACTTGCCCGGCAGAAGATCGACGACGGTTCAGCCCTGGAGAAGATGAAAGAACTCGTGGAAGCGCAGGGAGGCCGGGGGGATGTATGCGGGAACCCCTGTGATGTGCTGCAAATCGCCCCGGAAAGCTTCGTGGTGAACGCCGGCAGGGGCGGCAGGGTTGATCGCATAGAGGCCCGGAGTATCGGTGAAGGGGTGAAGCGCCTCGGCGGCGGCCGAATGGAGCTTGGAGAACCCATAGACCTGGCGGTTGGGGTGAGGCTCCTCGCGAAGAGAGGCTGCTGCGTGAAAGCGGGCGCACCTCTTCTGGAGATACGATATACGAACGGCGAAA
>JAPXRK010000212.1:1128-2004 GCA_033813575.1 Synergistales bacterium | reverse complement strand
TTGCGATTCCTCCCGGAACGGAGAGGAAGGGAAGAGGAGTTTTGTTCTTGGCAAGGTTGAATAACAGAATGACGGCCGCGGCAGGAGCGGCCCTGCTGTTTATGCTGATGGTGCCTGCGGTGGTATTCGCCTATGCGAATATCCAGTATCCTGCGTCGGTAGGGGTGGGAAAGCCTTTTGTGCTCCGGGTCACATCCGCCGCCCCCGTGGAAAAAATATCGGCGGTCTGGCAGGGAAGGACGATACCGCTGGATATAAGCATATGGAACGAAAAATATATATCCCTGGGTCTTTTCGGGACCCAGGCCGGCAAGGTGAAGCCCGGCGTCTCGAGGATGAAGATCATCATGGAGACACCGGGGGGGAAGAAGGAAGCGGACATTTCCATCCGTGTACATGCGGTGAAGTACAGGGAGGATCACCTGACCCTGCCCGAAAACATGGTCACGCCGCCGAAGTCGGTGCTGAACAGAATAGCAGCGGAACGGAAGGAAACAGGCCGTGCCCTTTCCGTTCTGACGGTTTCAAGAAACTGGGGCCTCCCTTTGGTCAGGCCGGTGAGCGGCATTGTGACAAGCCCGTACGGAAGGCGGAGGATCCTGAACAAGAAACCCAGGAACCATCACGGTGGAGTCGACTTCAGGTCTGCTGTGGGAACTCCTGTGAAGGCTGCGCTGCCCGGACGGGTCGTCCTTGCGGGAGATCATTACTATGCCGGGAAAAGCGTGTACGTGGATTCCGGAGGAGGCGTGATCTCCCATTACTTCCACCTGGATTCCATTGCCGTCGGTGAAGGTGACGTCATTCCCGCAGGGAAGACCATCGGAAAGAGCGGGAATACCGGCCGTTCCACAGGGCCGCACCTTCATTTCGGAC